>JALFJX010000025.1 GCA_022775905.1 Methanobrevibacter sp. | reverse complement strand
TTTGGAGCGAATAGTTTTGGTTTTAGACCTCTTCGTGGAACTGGTGATGCTATTGCAAAAATACATGCTCATACAAGAGGTTTAAAGAGACTATATGTCTTTGAAGGAGATTTCAAATCTTGCTTTGATACTTTGAGTCATCAACATATATTGGATAAATTGGGTAATTTTCCCCTTAAAAAGGTAATCAAGAAATGGTTGGAAGCAGGGTATCTTGAAAATGATGTCTTTTATAGAACCAGAACGGGCACTCCTCAAGGAGGAATTATATCTCCATTGTTGGCCAATATTGCGCTTCATGGTATGGAAGAGGCACTTAATATCAAATATCGGAGAAGAATAAAGAACAATCGTTATTATTATTCAAATGAATCCAAATATGTTGTTATTAGGTACGCCGATGATTTTGTAGTATTGTGTAAGACATTGGATGATGCAGAATCCTTGTATGATTTGTTAGATGACTATTTGAATGAAAGAGGTTTAACCTTGGCTTCGGATAAAACAAGGATTACAAATCTATATGATGGTTTTGACTTTTTGGGATATAATATACGATGCTACAGAGGTAAAGATCGTGATAAGGTACTTATTAAAGCATCTAATGACAGTATCAAATCTTTTATGCACAAGGCCAAAGTCATCATTCGCAATTGCTACCCATGGAATCTTGAAGAGAGTATTACTCGCCTCAACTATTTAATTAATTGGGACTGGTAATTACTGGAAGAGAGGTTCAAATAAGAAATTGTTCAGTAAAATGGATAATTATATCTTTAGACTCTCGATGAGACAAATCAAAAGATGATATCCTAATAAATCTACTAAATGGAGAGTTAAGAAACATTTTAAAGCATCTGAACATCCCGGTCATAATGATAGATGGACTTTTACTGACCCTAAAACTGGTAGCCAAGTGGATAAAATGTCATGGATTAATATCCAATATCATAAATGCATTAAATATTGGGCTTCACCTTATGACGTTGAATATGATGAATACTTCGATAAACGCTTGTTGAAAACACCTTTTGAATATTTATTTGGTTAACTCATATATAATAACTCCAGTTATCTATTGAAATAGTCGCTTACTTTCTTATAAAGTATGCTTGAGCCGAATAGTGCTGAAAACCACACGTTCGGTTCTTAGGAGAGGAAGGGAGAGCAATCTCTCTGACTTATCCGACTAGCTAAAAGCTTAAGCTATGATGTGCAATTTGTCCATGTCAAATGCAGAGTATCCGGAACAGGCCACATCAGATTGAGATTAAGACATAAAAAACATACTGGAGGAAACTGGATTAACAGAGATCCCGCTGCAGTAGCAGATACCACTTCAGGAAATGTCAGAGCAATCTGGTGTGAAGATGGTTATTTAATAGCTTATGACCCAAGTTGGATTTTTACAGACTTGTACAGTAGTTAATGTTAATATCAAATCTTTTTTTTCTTTTTTTACATAACTTTCATGTTTATTCATTCTAATACATATTTTAAATGGATTATATAAAGTTAAAATCATCATAATATATTTAAATAAAATCTATTAGAGTAATATTATGGACGAATATGATTTGTTAGTTAAAAATGGAAACATTGGAATTTATAACAGTTGCGAAGTAACTGAATTAGTTATTATAGAACCAAATGAAATGATTTATAATTTATATACTCTCTGTGTTTTCCAAGAAAAAAATGTCAGTCCTGAAAAACATAAATATGATAAAGGATTCTGTAATAAAATAAAAATTGATGAAAATCATTCAATTGGAATTTTTCAATATGAATTAAAGTTAACTGAAATTAAAGAGAATTTTGAAAAACTTATCCATAACTATAAATGGATTTCTAATCGTGAAGGTGAGTATTTTATTAATGATAATGATTTAAGAAGACTTAACAAACAATTCATCCAAGCTAAAGGGGAAAATAGGTTAAATTATATTTTAAAAAATAATTTTTATTCTGGTTCATATATTTTAGAATTTTTTGATGAAAAAAAGCAGTTTGAATTTCTTACAAGAAATGAAGAACATTTTGAAAGAATATCTAATAAAATTAACAAACATGTCCCTATAAATTTATTTAAAATAAGAGATAGGTTAGGGAACTTTATTTTTCAATTTCCAGTAAATATATTAAATGTTAAAACAAATGTTGCATCAGACTCATGGGAATCAGTAAATTTTAATATAGATTGGCATTATTTAATTAAAGATAAAATTCCTGATTGTATTTTAGAAGTCAATTCTATATTGGATAATAATTATATTGGCAACACTTTTGAAGAATACAATAAAAATGATTCTCAAGTTGTTCTCACGGGAAATGTGGATTCTTTAGTAAATATTAAAATTTGGAGAAAAAATCCAAAATTATTATTATATTCTGATTCCAGTTATTATATTAAGAATTTTGGACTATTTACATTTTTAGATGTTCAAAGGAAAAGATATTTTATCAACGACGATGAAAAAGAGTTTATAAGTTTAAAATCAAAAGATTATGAACCGATAATTAAAAAACAAGAATATTATCAATATATCGAAAACTCAATTGGAATTAAAGAAAAGATTGAACTAGAAAATACATTATCATTTAAGCAATATACTCCAGAACACGATAAATTAGAAGGATTATCAGATTTGAGAAGGTTAATTAATGAAAATGGTATGGATGGCGTGTATTTGTGGGATCCTTATTTAAGTTTCAACGAAATAATTAATACCTTATTTTATTGTCCTTTTGAAGGTGTTGAATTGCGAGCATTAGGAGCTATAAAACGAGATGTAATAAGAATATACTTTAGTAATTTAATTGAAAATAAATTTAAAAGAATGTCTGAAACTATTGAATCTGTTTCAAATAATTCTTTAACAGAAGATGATTTTTCATGTTTCATTTTATCATTACAAGAGAATTTAGATGATATTAATGAATATTTAAGTTGTGATGATGATTCAAAATGGGTTAATGAACAAAAAAATTTATTTTCAAATTTAGACAGTAATTTTAAAGGTTTGAATTTAGAATTCCGAGTTCAAAAGGGTAATGGGGCACATGATAGATTTTTGATTTTTCCAGGAAATTCAAAAACTTATAAACAACCTAAAGTTTACTCACTTGGAACATCAATAAATTCATTTGGACGAAATTATCATATATTGCAAGAAGTTTTACACCCTCAGGCAGTTGTAAGGGAATTTGATAAAATTTGGGATGAATCAAAGGAGAATTCAATATGGAAGTATCCAGAATGATTAAAAATTTGGAAGATTATAATCAAATTTCATCAGATAATGAGTTAGATTTAATAATTGGGGATTTATCTAAATTTTCTTTTGAAGATTTTATTTATATTGATTATGTTGGTAATAATGAAAGTTTAGATATACGGGAGTTATTTAGAAAATTAATTGATAAAATTGATTCTGAGATTAATGAAGAATCTATTGAAAAAAAGGTAGCTATTGTTAAATCACTAATTTCAATATTTCAAAAGGGACTTACTGAGTTTAATTTAGTTTATTTTTTTATATTTTTATATGCAAATAGTCAGATAAAATTGGATATTGGTGACTTGGCTGATAAATATGATTTAAACGATGGATTCAATGAAATTCTTATAAAAATATTTGAAATTTTGGATAATATTAAAATTCAAGTTGATGACGATGCCCTATCTATGTATTTTGATAAATTAAATGTTTTTAATGAGGAAAAAACTTTGGTTACTTCTTTAAGGCAAATAGATTTTGAAAAATATAATCCATTACTAAAAAATAATAAATTTTTCTTACCTAATCATTTTTATCAAATGATTGAAGTATTACAAGAATATAATTTAGAATTATTTGAAAAGTTATTAACTTCAGATAATGCATTTACATTGGTTTTAATTATAAAATGTATGTCTTTTAAACAAATAAATGCATTTTTTATAAATCATAATGAAATTAAAGAAAAAACATTACTTTGTTTTTTAATGAAATATTTAAGAATTTCTTCAGAAGATAGAAAGAATTATCAGGACATTATTGTAGATATGTGTATTCTCTTGTATCAATTGAATAAAACTCTATTTGAAGAATTAATGGATATGTTTATGTATAATGAATTTTTCAATGAAGTAATGGGATTAATGCTTTGCGAATTGCCTGAAGAAGATATTAGCATTTTAATTGAAACAATTCCATTGAGTGATAATATTCATTGGATTGGTGTTAGGACAAAAATGTTGGATAAATGTAGGAATTGTGAAAAGTCTAACTATATACTTGAGGTGGTTCATAAAAAGTGGAATGATTATCTTTTAAATTCTTTTAATGAAAAAGAAAGAGCTTTGAATATTCTTTGCACAGATTTTTGTAATTTTATTGTATCTTATTATCTCCGTAAATATGATGATGAAAAATTATTAGATTCAATGAAAGATTTATTTATTAAAATTAGAAACTTGGATTGTGAGTGGTCGTATAATATTACACATCATAGAAATAAATTTTTTGCATATTACTCTAAATTATTTATTTTAAGTGTAATTTATGGATTTAATGAGTTGGATGATGCTGAAATTAAAGTGTTGTATAATGAATTTTATGAGAATCATGTTTTATTTAAAAAATTTTTAGATAAACGGACTGAAAACTTTTTAGATAGATTTGAAGAGAATGTAATGGGAGAAT
Source organism: Methanobrevibacter sp. (assembly GCA_022775905.1). Lineage (NCBI taxonomy): Archaea > Methanobacteriati > Methanobacteriota > Methanobacteria > Methanobacteriales > Methanobacteriaceae > Methanobrevibacter > Methanobrevibacter sp. Next base: position 85,567 of record JALFJX010000025.1, on the reverse strand, counting down.
TATAGTTTAAAAAAGATTTTAAATTTAAATATCATCAAAACAAATATTTAATAATTGCTAAATAGCTATGACTAATTTAATGGAGATAATATAATATTATGAATATGAATTTTATTGAATGGGAAATGTTGGAAAATCCTATAGGCATATGTTTATTAAATGGAGAATATATTTTAGAAAATAACATTAATTTATTTAATATAACTTTTAAAAGAAATGAGGATTATGAGTTAATTGGAATATTAAATGGTTTTATGGATGAAATTATTGGAAGTAAAATCGATAATTTTTTTAAATCTATTAAAAATAACAAAATTGTTATTAAATCATTATGTGGGGATATGGATATTGTATTTCGATATAATGTTAAAAATTATAATTATAATCAAGTTTATTATACTATAAAATTAGATATTTTATATTTAAATATGGGTGAAATTGATAAAGAAAATTTAGAATGGATATCTAGATGGTATATTAATGGATCTGATCTGATTTTACTAAGAGATCCGACTTATACTTTCGAAAATGGTTCTAAATATAAAAGATTAAATGATGATGCAGAGTTAATTATTAATACGGATTGGGAATTTAATCATTTTGTTTCTAGTTATTTTCTTGTTAAACCTGAAACTTTAAATCCGTTTATTGTATCAAAAATTTCAAGTAAATTCAACCCTATTTGGTCTGGAAAGATGAGTATTGATTTTTTTAGGGAATGGGGTTTTCACAATAAAGAACAAATAAATGTGATTGAAAAAATTTTATCATTCATGTTTGGAAGGTCATTAATCGATATTGGTGAAAGTCATTTTGATAAAAAGGGTAATTTAATTTATTTTAAGGCGTATTCTCCGAGAATTTCTCGTACGATTAATTTAAGACATATTTGTGAAAGAGGAGCTAATTGCCCAATAGTTTATCCATTTTTTGAAATGCATCATGAAAAAGATTTAGCTTTCCTAATTGATCAATGTGAACAAAGTAATGTAAATTATCTCAATGTGTTCAATTATTTAAAAGAGTCTTTTAATTTATCTTCAATGTCTGAAATTGTTTTAATTGCAGGGGCATTAGAATTTTTAGCTGAAGATTGGCTAAAATATAACTCTACAGGAAAACATGAGCATATGCCTCAAGAAGAATTTGAAAATTTAATTTCTGATGAATTAAGTAACATTTATCAAAAATTTAATCAATATGGGATTGAAAGAATTGATGATATAATGGAAAATATTATGGGAGCATATAAAAAACAAGGCTCAAAAAAATTAGATTTATTTTTTGATGAGTTAAATATTAAATTAGGGAAAATAGAAAAATCTGCAATACATTATAGGCACGCTCCTGCTCACGGTAAAGTAATGGAATTAAATATGATAAGAAAATTTACATTAAGGACAATATCTTATAGATTATTATTAAATAGAAGCATTTTGAAATCTTTAAATTTTGAAGGGGAATATTGGGATCTTTTTTCTAAATCTTATAAAAATCTAGATGAATCAATTGATAAGAAAGATTTTAATAAAGTACTAAATTCAGTAAAATTTTTAGAAGATATTTAATATTAATCATAGCTATTAACTATTCAAAACTTATTTTTGAAACCTTTTTCATATTTCTTCTTTTTTTAACTCAAGAATATTATTAATGAATTGTCTTTTCATCTTTTCAAAATTGGTATTGTCAGTAGTCATTGTATGAATATAAATAGCATCTAAAAATTCTTTGAAATATTTAATATTTAACATTCTACCTGCATTTTTAAAATAGAACTCATATATCTTACTATAGTTGATAATTTTATATTCCTCACCACATTCATAAATATCAAGATTTATTTGGTTGTAATCTGGTGCGAAAATATAAAAATTCGATTCTTTGTCCTTATAATGTTTATGTGCATATTTAACATATTTGCTTAATTGGCTTTCTTTTTTTCCAGAGGATTTGGATTTTTCACCGTTAATCTTTGATTTGATTTTGTTTTCAATAATTATTACTGAATCCTCATTTTCTATCAGCAAATCAATATTGTCTTTTTCACGGACAATGCCATAATTAATTTTAAAATCGCCAATACCTAAAACTTCTTTTACAAAATCTATAAAAACATCTTTTTTATGACTGAAAATGTATGAAAAAAGATTGGAAATAACTAATTCATCATCTTCTTTTTTGATTACAGATAAAAACCCTTCGTGTGATTCATATGTGTAAATTTCATCCAAATCAATTTTTATAGTTGTATTTTCCTCATTCCAAATTTCTGAATCATTTAACAACTTTTTAAACACACCATAATCCTGTGGAAATTCATTTTCAAAATAATACATTTTCAAACTTTGTGTTGAAAAATGTTTTTCTGGTAAAAAATAATGATTTTCATATTTATATCGTTTGGATTCTTCTTCAATGATGAATACTGGTTTTTTGACTGTTCTCAACTTATCTGTTTTAAATGTTAGTAGAAGTTCAGTATTCCCATTTTGGTAAATATCAGATAATAAAACATTTCCGTAAGTAATGTGATGGTCTTTAATATATTCAATCTGTTCTTTGATCTCTTCTTTAAAATTATTTTTCTTATAATAAATTTGTTGAAGATCTTCTGCCTTTGCAACTACTTCTAAAACTCCCTTTTCAACATATTTAACTAGGAGAACGGCTTCAACAGAATCATTAGATTTTTTATTTATATCTCCGCTCTGATTTATATAAATATAATTGGACCCATTATCGTCCTTAAATAGATTTATAACTTCATGCCCAATATTTTCATCCAAATAGCTTCCAGCATACATCCTATTTAAAATTATTGTATTCATTATTGCACCTATTAATCTTAATCAAATTCAAAAACAAGAGGCAAATGATCGCTTAAAGTAATCCATTCTCCTTTGTCTAAAATTTCAAATTTATTTGGTAAATTATCATCAGGTTTTCTCCAGAAATCAATTAGTTCTGTTTTTTTAATTATTTCTTCATTGGCGTAGAAATAATCCAGATAGAAAGGTACATTCAAATGTTTAGCTTGGAAAAAGGTAAATTTACTTTCTTTTCCATTTTCTTCACCAGATAATTTATGATATAAGCTATATAATCCTTTGCTGTTTAATTTCACATCAAGATTAGTATGATCCTTAGCATTGCCGTTTTTATCTTTAGCTCTGTGCTTATGGTTGAATACAGCATTGCTGTTGAAGTCTCCGCACATGATGAGATTTTCATCAAATAATTTTTCATGATTTGCATCAAAATAGTCATGAATCATTTCTATATATTTTGGCATTGCCCAAACACATAACAGGTTAAAGGAATCATTGACTCTCAAAGGAATGAAATTTTTAAAATCTTCATTCAATCCTTCAATTTTTTCTAATTTGACATTTTCCTTTGCAAATATTCCAAGACCTTTGTAATGATAATCTCCAATCCAATAATAATTATCTCCTGCAAAATCCTCTACTGTTTTTTTGTAGTTTTTATACTTTGGTTTAGGGTCTCGAGGATTTTCACATTCACAAATCACGTAAATATCTGCATCCACATAATTTTCAGAATTCTCATCAGTAATGGAGATTATTTTTTCCCTAAAATTCATATTGCAGTTCCAGCTGACTATTTTCATATTTCTCACCTATATAAAATCTCTTTTTGACCTTGCTTCTATGCCGAACTTATTATACATTTCTCTTGTATCCTCATTGGATTCAATAGCAAGATATTTGTCCGGATCATCTCCATGAGTTGGTAAAACTGCTTTTTCAAGCCAATATCTTTTAAGTTCAGGTGGCCTTTTACCAAAATTCCAATAGGATTCGTCAATTTTTAAATCAGTATTTTCCTCAATATGTTTAATCGAATCAAAAGAAGTATAATAATGACTTGCCGTGATTAGAATCACATAATTGTCCTTGATTTTATTTACCAATTCATGCTCATACTGACGGTTATAAATCTTTTGTGGTAATCTGTCATATCTTATTTTCCATGAATTGGAAATGAGAGTGTAGTTTAAATCTAAAAGAATGATTTTATCTTTTGGAATTGGAAGCTTATCTTTTAAAATTATTTCATTTTCTTTTTCATCAATTAGTTTTTGACCACAGTTCAGGCAATATTTTTCATCAGCTTTGTTTTCTGTCTGGCATGCAGGACATGTATTGTACTCAGTCATCTTCACCATCCTCTTTTTGTAAATAAACCTGTCTGAATAAATCTACGGCATACTCAATTTCATCTTTGGAGTTTAATATTAATTCATAATTCGCTTTTGCACCTGTTGAGATATTTGAAATATCTCTTGTTTTGTTTTCAATGTCTTTAAGGTCATCTGTATGGTAATGGATTTTTGCAGGATTATCAAGACGGAAAATACATGCTATCTGATTATTTACCCTAAAAGACACTGCTTTAACTAAATATATTAACTTTATATCATCAAATTCGCCCATAACCTTTTCTTTAAAGTTAATGTATAATTCGCATATTTCTTGAGGCTTGTCAGATAATATTTTTTCTTCTGTTAATTCTAGCTCTTCAGGCTCAGTCATTAACTCTTTAGTTTCGCCTGTTTTCATATTTTTATAAATCACTTTACCATCATCATATAGGGATATTTCCCAAATCTCAAAATTGTTATTGGTATTTGGTTTGGAGTGAATTCATGACCAATAATCATTATATGTGTATTTTCAAAGTCAATGTCATTTCTGTTATCTAAACGGTCTGCAAAGTATTCTGGATTATTTTTAACTAAATCATAATATTCCTGTGCTTGATTTATAACATTTAAATTTAATTCATTTTTATATTCGATGATTATGAACGTCTTTGTTTTTTCATCAAATGCGAGATTGTCTATTCTTAATTTGTTAAGCTGTATTTCTGAAGCGACAAATTCAAGGTCAAATAAGTTTTTTAAATTCCTTTCGGTTAATTTATGAAGGGTATACTCGCTGTCAAATTTTATCTTTTTCATATGAATCATTTTATGAATAATCATATTTAAGCTTCATTATACTCACAAATTGCAAACATGTTATTTTAAAAGGTTAAATCAACAATATTAACCTCTAAGAATAACTATTCCAAAATAGCTTTCTAAAATCCTTTCATATATATCCCAGTTCAAAATCAGATATGATTTTCAAAAACCCTTCCGTTAATGTTAATGTCAATTAATTAAATCAAATCTAAAAAAGTAGCTATTAATATATGAACAATCATAACACATAATATCATCATTGTTAGGATTTTTTAATGCAAAAACATTACCATCATAGTCAATTCCATCAGTTTTAAATTCAGCATAGTGTTTTTGAAATTTTTGAGTAATTTGGTGAACTATTTCAAAATCAACAGCTTTTTTATCGAGGTTAATTATCGGAATTTCTATTTCAATACCAATGAAATTTTTTTTAGCATGTGTTGGTTTTATGAACTTATCATATAATTTATTTCTTACCATTTCCTCATTAATCATTAATTTCATCTCTAGTTACTGATTTTAAAAATTCATTCATTGCTTTTTCATGTTCAGGAGTAAAAATAAATTCATTTTCATGAGGATTACTTTCAAAAATGACATTTCCATCAATTAATGCAAATAATTTATTTATCTCTACATGTTGCCAATTTTCATCATCACTTACAGGAGTTGATGCTATCAACAATCCATCATCATTTCTTAAATAATGTAAAGAATCCTTCATGTTAGAATGAATATAAGTCATATCTCCATCATAAATCATCAAATTAAGTTTGTTGTTTTTTGATAACTCTTCAACAATTCCAGATAAAAGAGTAAATCTTTCTTTTATTGTTGAAAGAGATCCTTTGTCTTTTTCAAATTCATTGATTTTATCAATAATATAAAGTAATATTCGCTCAGAATCAGTGTCACCACTTTCTTTATCTATATATTTATCAAGCTTGGGACAATCGAATATGGTTCCATTATGAATTAACATCCATGACCGGTTATTATCATCAGCTTCAGTAAATGGGTGGCAATTGGGAGATATAATTTCACCCATTGTGGCCAGCCTGATGTGAGCGAATACATTCTTTCCAACAACAGGATGAGACAATATGTTCTTTAAATGTTGACTACATGTTGCTTTGATTGGTTCTTTATCTATGAAAACTTCATCAGATTGGACATTAGCTAATCCCCATCCATGTGGATGATCTTCTGAGTGTTCATAAAAACATTTAAGACATTGGTTTACTTGTTTCAGCGTATTTGAATTAAAACAAAAAATTTCACACATATTGATCCCTCCCATTATTAATATCACAATAGTTATATTATGATAACAATTGTTATATATTTTTTAGTATATAAATATTATTAAATATGAAAAGAAGTTCATAGAAATGAGATAAAAAATAGCATTATTAACTATTTTTGCCAAAAGTATTGGTCTTTAAAAATACCAAAATTAACTTCCAATTCATGAAATCCATTACACTCTATTTATAAGCACCATTCAAATAATAATCCATATACTGCTTGTTTTTCAATATCACCATTAACCATAAACATTCAATAAATACTCACATCGTTAAACTGAACAAGATTCATATTATAATATTATTCATCGTAAATAGCTACATATGGTCTAATGGCAAATAACAATAGTTACAGTATCACTACCCTACCTAAAAGAAAAAATATCCATACAGCAGGATAACCATTATTAAAACTACATAATTGAGATAATCTTTTTATCTTTAAATCACCAATTAATAGTATATTCAAAAAATTATTAAAGGTTTTGATAAAATGTCTTCTGAAAATTACCAATATATGAAACCTTACGGTGATGAAGGTATAAAAATAATCGAAGAAATGAATGAACATCACAAGGACATAACCGAATTTGCTTTGGATTGCATTGACATTGATGATAATGATAAGATAATTGACCTCGGATGTGGTGGAGGAGCCAACATTGAAAAATTTCTCAAATTAACTAAAAATAATGTTGATGGCCTTGATTACTCTGAAGTGTCTGTATCCCAATCCATTAAAAAAAATCAGGAAGCAATTGACAATAATAGATGTGAAATTATTCAAGCTGATGTTAGTGATATTCCTATTGCTGATGGACAGTATGACCTGGCTTCTGCATTTGAAACCATTTATTTCTGGCCAAATATTGAAAATGCATTTAAAGAAGTTTCAAGAATTATCAAACCTAATGGAAGATTTATGATTGCACAGGAAACCGATGGTAACAATCCCGAAGATGAAACTTGGATACATAAAGTTGAAGGAATAAGAGTCTATACTGCACCAGAATTAAAGGAATATTTACTTAATGCTGGTTTTAAAAGTGTTGAATCATTTAAAAAAGAAGGAGATTATATCTTAGTTGTAATTGCACAAAAATGAGGAAAAACAATGTATATTCGAAGAGCAACACCTGAAGATTTTGATAAAATTATGGGCATTTATAAAATAGCGCAGAATATAATGATTGAATCTGGAAACCCTACACAGTGGGGACATACCAATCCTAAAAAAGAAACAGTAAAAGAAGACATCAAAAAGAAAATTAGCTATTTAATTTGCGATGATGAAAATATTTATGGTGTTTTCGTAATTGTTGAAGGTGATGAACCAACATATAAAGTTATAGAAAATGGTAATTGGCTCAATAATGAAGAATACATCACAATACATAGAATTGCAAGTAATGGAGCTAAAAAAGGTGTTTTTAAGTGTTTAATTAATTATTGCAAAAGCAAATCAAATAATATTAGAATAGACACTCACAATGACAATAAGATTATGCAAAAATTAATAGAAAGAAATGGTTTTAAAAAATGTGGGAGAATTTATGTTGCAGACGGATCTCCCAGAATTGCTTATCAATGGTTAAAAGAATGAAGTTTAGTAATTATTCTAAACTCATTTCTAATTTAATATTACCATTTCCTAAAATATCTTTTAACTGATTTGAATCCATATTTTTGATTTTACTCAATTTTGTATAATTCCAAGAATGAGAATCATAAAACAAGGATATTTGATTACCTTGATATAACACAATATCACCAGGAGAAGTATTGATGTTTTCATCATTTGTTGGAAGTGAAAATCCCAAATCACTTACTTTTTCAAAATTACCATAATCAGTTGCATTTACAGTAATATTACCCTTTTTTAATTTGCTTATTAATTCTTGAGTAGCGGAGTTATTTTCTAATTCCACATCAAAAGAAAAGTCATTAATTTTAAGTTTTATAGGTTCCATTGTATTTTCAGCATTAACCACTGAAAATGTAAGGAAAACTAATAAAAATAAAATAAAAAGTATTTCTTTAATATTCATAAAAAATATTTATCAAATTTGATTATTTAAACTATTGTTTAAAAATATAAAAAATAGAAAAAAAGAAGTTATAATAACTCTTTTCTTAAATCGATTGTGTCTTTTAAATCTGGTCCAGTAGATATAATAGTTACTGGCACACCAGTTGCAGATTGAATATCATCGATGAAAGCTTTAGTTTCAGCAGATAAATCATCATAATCTTGGGTTCTTGCACAATCAGGATATAATTTGTCAACACAAGTTAAAGCAATTTGAGTTGCACCATTAATCCTACAAGATTCTTTTGCAAGATCCATGTCAAAGTATCCTATTCTTCTACGACGTCCAGTTACAACACCGTATTCTTCCCATCCATGACTTTCAGCTTCTTCTTGAGACATTTCGGTTGGGAATGGTCCTTCACCAACACGAGAAATATAAGATTTAAATACATTAATGACTTCATCTACTTTAGTTGGTCCAACACCCACATCTGCAGCGAATGTAGATGCAGTAGTGTCTTTACTGGTTACGAATGGGTAACTTCCGTAATAAAGAGAAAGAGCAAAACCTTGAGATCCTTCAATAAATACATCTTTACCTTCATCAATAGCTTCATTACAAGCAACTGAAACATCAGTAATGTAATCTTCAAGTTCTGGAATGTCACGAGCTAAATCAATAGTTCTTAATACTCTATCAGAATTTGCTGGTCCGCAGCCAGACCCGGTACTTCCTATTTTTTTAGCTAAATGTTCGGAAGCTTTGTCTCTGTTCATGTGTTCTTCATTGATGATAGCACATCTATGGTCAACACACATCCTTTCTTTTACATTGTATTTCTTTAAATCTTCAAATTCTTTAAATAAAACATCCGGATTTACTAAAACTCCTGCTCCAATCATGAGTTTAGCACCAGTATGTACAAAACCAGATGGAGTTAATCTTAAACCATATTTTTCCCCGTTAAATTCAACAGAATGTCCTGCATTCGGACCTACTCCCGCACGAGCAATAATATCTGGTTTATCGTTGTCACAAAGGTAAGTGATACATTTTCCTTTACCTTCATCACCCCATGCTCCACCAACTAAAATATTACAAGTCATTTAAATAACTCCTTAAAACATCAATATTGAAAATTTTTTCATAAAATTTCCATAACAATATTATTATATTTTTTATAATTAAAAAGCTTTTGTAATAAATATATAAATAATATATCCAATAAAAATATAACGTAAATTTTAATTAAAATAATATTAGATATACAAGAACTTTCAAGATATTAAAAAAATAAATATTATCATGATTAATAAAGAGGCAATGAAATGAAGAAAAGATTATTGATTGTTGAAGATGAAGCTATTACTGCATTAGATTTAAAATACAGTTTAGAAGAATTAGGCTATGAAATAGTCGATACTGTTGATACTGGTCAAGACGCAATAAATACAGCTGCAGAAACAGTACCTGATATTGTCTTAATGGACATTAAATTAAAAGGAGACATGGAAGGAATTGAAGCAGCAGAAATAATCTCAGAATTAAGAATACCAATTGTTTATTTAACAGCAAACACTGATACTAATACATTCGAAAAATCAAATGTTAAAGGATCATATGGATTTATCTCAAAACCTTATGATATTAACAAATTAGATAAAACACTCCAAATCACTATTAAAAGAGCAGAATTAGAAGCTGATAAATTAAACGATGCAAGCGGATTTAAATAATTAGAATATTTAAGATTAACATGGATGGAATTGAACTTACAACACAAATTATGGATAGGCCGAAAATCTTAACTATAAGTTCTGATGAAATCCTATTAAATGATATAAAAGAATATCTTGAAGAAGCTAATTATGAGTTTAGAAAAACTGATTCAGATGTAATAAATATTAAAAATGCCCTTGAAAAATCACCTGATTTAATACTTTTAGATACTGATGAAAAAAATATTGATTTAGTCAAATTTTCAAAGTATATTGAAAGTTATAATATTCCACACATTGTTATCGTTGGAATGCTCTTTGATGAAATTTTAGATAAAGTGTTGGAAAGTTCACCATATAACTTTTTAATAAAAGATATTGATAAAGAGGAATTACAAAGATCAATAGCTGTTGCATTAAAAAAACATGCACAGAATACTCAAAATATTATTGATGCAAAAAATAAAGTAAATGAAAAGAAAAGCGAACTTATTATTGAAAAATCAAGTTCAATAGCTCTTTTAGCTTTATGTATTTTCTTAATTTTACTTGCTATTTTTACAAGAGATGCAACCTGGCTCCAATGGATTTTATTAATACCAACTGTATTTATGCTTATAAATGCATGTGCAAGTCTTAAAAAACAGGATGAACTTAAAAAAATTGAAGATGGAGACGAACTTCCTTTCGTAAGCATTTTCATCCCAGCACATAATGAAGAAAACACAATCAAAGCAACAGTTGAAAGCGTTGCAAATATTGATTATCATTATGATGGAAAGCCACAATACGAAATAATTGTTATAAATGACGGTTCTACAGACTTAACCGGAGAAATATTAAGCAGCATCAAAAACAATATCCCTCATCTTAAAATTATTACAAGACGCCCTCCTAGATCAGGAAAAGGTAAAGGATTTGTTTTAAATGATGCATTAACATTATCCAAAGGAGAAATCATTGGAGTATTTGATGCAGATACTCATGTTAAACCAAATTACTTAAAAACAATCATTCCTTATCTTCATGATGATATTGACGGTGTTCAATCAAGAGTTAAAATGTTTAATAAGAATGAAAACTACTTAGCTCGTATGCAACACTTAGAATTTGCAAGTTTCGGAAATACATTAATTGCAAAAGACAATTTGGGAAAAACCAGTTTTTTAGGTGGAAATGGACAATTTGTTAAAAAAGAATCAATCATTAAATGCGGCAGATGGGATGGATTTGCAGTAACTGAAGACTTGAACTTAGCTGTTAAAATCCTGATTGACGGTGGAAAAATTAACTACTGTGGAGAATGTGCAGTATATCAAGAAGCAATTCTCGATTGGAAATCATTATTCAAACAAAGAATTAGATGGGCAATTGGTAACTTCGAGACATTATTCATTTATTTCCCAGATATTTTAAAAGCAAAAATACCTATTGCAAAAAAACTTGGAATAATTGAGCATATTTCATTTTACAGTTTTAACTTACTCATATTCTTCGGATTCATTGTATCTATACTTAATATAATAACATGGTTCTTTTTAGGTAATATGATCGTTATTAAAATGGATGCACCAATAATCGTAGGTTTACTTTCATTTATTTCATTTTTCCCAGGAAACATTATTGCATTTTCAAGAGACAAACCTGGAATCATTACACTAATTAAAGACATATTTAAATATTATTTATACTCATATCACTTGATTCCACTATTCTTTATGACTATGGATAGCATGATAACAAGAAAAGAGAGAACATGGGCTAAAACAGTACATAAAGGTAGAAAACACCTTGATAGCTTTGAAGAAATACCTGAATCTAAACAGATTAGTTCAAATAATATAGAACCAATAAAATCAGATGAAGATAAATAAACATACCCCATTAACAATATAAACAAGTTAGAAGAGGACTTAAAGAAGAACTAAATGAACTTAGATCAGATGCATAAAACAACATGTTTTTGATATTCTAAGTTTGAAATATAATTAAAATAAAAATAAGATGAATAAAATTAATAGTTATTGAAAATTATTTAATTTAAATAACTATTAAATTAATTTTTACTAACGTAACAAGGGATGATTTTCACACATTGGATCTCTGATGAAATTTCTTTTTTGCTGATATTTTAAAAAGTAAAGCATCCATTGATTTGAAAGTTCACGAAGAGATGAATCATCCAATCTCTCAAACGGTGAAAAGAAATCCATTTGATTCCCACCAACAACAATTGCAATGTCATCAGATTTTATTAACATGAAAAAATCATTTCTTATGTTATGAATATTAAAATCATCAACAACTGAGACAGTTTTTTCCTTTTTATAATTTCCAAAAAATGTGTTTAAATACTCAAAATCCAAAAATTTAATGTCCTTAATATTAAATGATACTTCTTCACTTAATAATTGATTTTTAAAATCATATTTTGATAAGAAATCAATATCCCAAATATTATTGTAAAATGCAGTGAAAAATGAATCTTCAGCAAATCTGACAACCAACGAGAAATCTTCATCAAGTTTAGGAATTCCGAGTTCAACATCTCTGAATTGCAAGTAAATTGAATCTTGTGATATTTCAATTGAAGCCCATTTACCTGAATTAATAATAACTTCACGAATTAATTTTAAAAATCTTGTATTCATTTTAACACCTAATTTTTAATAAAAACATCATATGCTCCTTCCATTTCATATTCTTTTTCAGGATTATATGATTTGTCCCATTCAAATGGATTAATTTCAATCTGATTATTTATTGTTTCATCCCAATTAATGGTAAAATTTTCTTCTTCAAGATATTTAAAAACCAGTTTACCGATTTCCAATGCTTTTTCTTCATTATTTTCAAAATCACCAAAGGTTATTTTCAATTTACCTTCATAAATAGCTTCTTCAATATCTTCAAAAGTATAAAAACAGAAACCCTCAGCTGAGAATTTATTATTGCGCAAATGAACATATAATTCAAATGCGTCATTTACACCTTCACTCATATCATAACCACAGTTATGAATAGCAACAATACTTTCATTAGCCAATTGAGCAAAAGCATTTTCCAATTTTAAGAAATTTTCATTAGAAAATTCATTTAAGGAAATGGAACATTGAGAAAAGTCAATGTCCTCATCCATAAATTCATCTTCCAATATTTCTAAAATTTCTTCACTATCAAAAAATCCAGATTTAGCGAGCAAATCCTTCATATATTCAAATTCATCGACTAAATCCTGATTCATAGTATCACTGTTCATCTTCACCAAACATCAAAATACGAGTAATATTTCCTCTTTCAGTAAATCCTGCCATTACACGGGATTCACCAATTTTAGCTAAATAAAAACCATCATGCGGTTTAAAACCATATCCTTTAAGTTTTGTGTATGATTCAAAAGCAATTTTAGGAAATACATTGAAATTCTTTTGGAAAGTGTAAAAAGTATCCCTGAATTTTTTAACATCATTATTTTCTTTAATCAAATCTGATTTAATAGCTACAAAAATATCCAATCCTTCTTCTGAAACTGCATAATATGCATCAAATCCAAGGATTGCTGTTGCAGTCATTGCAATAGGATGGCAGAAATTAAAATCTGTTTTAATTAAGGGAGAATTAAATTCAGGAACATTGAATTTATCCCCAATTTCTTTAATTTCAACTGCAGATGAAATCAATTCAGCACCAAATATTTCTTCACAATCCCATGCCCAAGACCATTGATTTAAATCTTGTGAATAAAAACCTAAAACCTGAATAGGCATTTTAATATCATCAAAAGAAATAGATCCATTTTCTAAGTCTAAATCTCCTATTGTTTCACCAATTAATTCAGATAAGTTTTCTTGTTTGTCAAGTGCTAATGCACCATATTTTGATAAAATTATTTTAAATGAATCTCCATCTTCAATTTCTACGGGTTTTTCTATTTTCTTCAAATCAAACACCTAAAATTCTAATTTTGAAATTCTATCCATTGCTTCTTTGGTATTTTCTAAAGTGTTAAACGCAGTGAGTCTTAAATAACCTTCACCACTAGGACCAAATCCAGAACCTGGAGTTCCAACTACATTAGCTTCATTTAATAATAAATCAAAGAATGCCCAGGAATCCATATCATTTGGAGCTTTAACCCAGATGTATGGTGAACTAACTCCACCATAAACTTCTAATCCCAAATCAGTTAAGCTATCGCGAATAACTTTCGCATTTTCCATATAATAATCAATTATTTCTTTGATTTCTTTTTTACCTTCTTCAGTATACATTGCTTCAGCTGCTTTTTGTACAGGATAGGAAACACCATTAAATTTAGTAGTTTGTCTTCTGTTCCATAAGGGGTTGACTTCTACTTCATTAGCTTCCTCATCATATGCCATCAATTGTTTAGGAACAACTGTAAATGCACAACGAGTTCCTGTGAAACCTGCAGTTTTTGAGAAACTTCTAAATTCAATAGCTACTTCTTCTGCACCTTCAATTTCATAGATAGTATGAGGAACATTATCTTCATTAATAAATGCTTGATAAGCTGCATCAAATAAAATAATAGATTTGTTTTCTTTTGCATAATCAACAAATACTTTTAGTTGATCTTTGGTTAATGTAGTACCGGTCGGGTTATTAGGATAACATAAATAGATAATATCAACAGGTTCAGATGGTAATTCTGGAACAAAACCATTTTCAGTATTACATTTTAAGTATACTAAACCTTCATACATGCCATCTTCCATTTCACCTGTTCTTCCTGCCATTACATTTGTATCCACATAAACAGTGTAAACCGGATCAGTTACTGCAATTTTGTTGTCAATTCCAAAAATCTCTTGAATATTACCAGTGTCACATTTAGCACCATCACTAATGAAAATTTCTGAAGTGTCAAGGTTTACTCCATATTGCTCATAATCTTTTGCAATAGCTTTAGCTAAAAATTCATAACCTTGTTCTGGTCCATAACCCATAAAAGTATCAGCATTTCCCATTTCATCAACAGCATCTTTAAAAGCTTTAACAATAGTTGGAGTTAATGGTTTTGTAACATCACCTATACCCATTTTAATAACATCAGCATCAGGATTGTTTTCTACGAATTCTGCTTCTCTTCTAGCCACTTCAACAAAGAGGTAGCTGTTTTTTAGTTTTAAATAGTTTTCATTAATTTTAACAACCATGAGTACTCCTCACAATAATTAATTATTCCAATTTATATTTTATTTTAAGCATATATAAAGTAATTGTTTAAACAAATATTGAGCAAAAGTTGCAGTTTTTAAAAAAAAATAATAAAAATAAATTAATTATTTCAATCTATATGAAAATGAATTTTTTTTAATAACTACCCTCAAACCATGCAATAGACATTCATGCACTAAATTAAAATAATTACTTTTAAAATTGAACAAAAATATGAAAAATTAAGGCAATATAAAAATATTTAAATTAATGAATTATACATATATATTATATAATCAAAAATTAGGGTTGGGAAAAAATGAATGGAATAACCATATTAATTTGGATAACAATTGCAATAATAGGTGTAATTGCATGTATATTAGTTAAATTACACTACAAAGGTAATGAACTCGAACATGAAGAAGGATCAATAATTCCAAGTAAGGATAATTTAAATGGAATATTGTCTCAAGGAAAAGAAAAAATTAATTCGAAAAACATTACTAATAGTTTATCTCAAAAATCAACCCGAAATTCTCAAAATACAAAATCATTATACGGAAACCAGCAACATGCTCCAAAAGACTATGATGTTTATATTGTTCCGGAAGTTAATAATAACAACGTAAAAACTTATGAATATGAATCCGAAAATCAAGTGCTCATTGATTATGGAAACCAAGTTAAAAAATTTCAAGAACCAATTAAACAAAGCCAGATGGATATTATGAATCAAAATAAAGATGATAAAACAGAATTAAAAGATTTATTCACAATTGATGAATTAATTAAAGAGTCCAAAAGAAAGGACAATGAAAGAGAAAAAGAACAAGCAACTGAAGATACTGAATTAACTGAACTTAAGGAAAGTATTGCTAAAAAGCAAGAAGAAAATGTTGAAGAACCAGTTGATGAAGAAGTAGTTAGTGAAGTTGAAACAATCGAAAGCTTATTGAATGATGAAGAAAAAAGTGAAGAAATTACTAAAGAAATTGAAACACCTTCAACATCACAAAAAACCATTGAAGAAGCTATTTCATCTGCTTCCAATGAAGAAAAAGAAGAAGAAATCGAAAGTATTTCCGCAGAGGAAAACATTACTGACGTACTATTAAATGCTGACAATGATGAATTAGACCTCCCTAATGAAGAAATCAAAGAACCAACACTTAAAACCCCAAATAAAGTAGGGGAAACAAAACTTAAAGACATTGAATCTTCCGTTGAAGAAGATACCATGGATTTGGACTATAGAAAAGATTTAGATAAATTCACCAAGAAAATTACCGGTTCCAAAATATTCCAAGATGTTAAAGAAAGATTAAATCAAGAACCTGAAGAAGAATACATCGAAGAGGATACTCGTCAAAACGAAACATACATCAGAAATGTAAGGGAATATGATGACTTTGAACCTATCATAAATGAAACACATGTTGACTATCAAGATCCAATTGAAGATATTGAACCTGCATTCAGTAATGACAAACCATTCGGACAAAGAAATACTGGTAAAGCGTTTGAAGTAATCAGAGATGCTCCAAAACCTGAAATTGCAAAACCAACTTCAGCTATTAAAAGCAAACCTTCAAGAGACAATATCAAAATAAAATTAAACAATAATGAAGTTGTACTTAAAAAAGGAGATGAAATAATATTCAATCACTTAGATGAAACTTATTCCAGCCAAGTTTATGCTATTAATGGTGATGACATTTCTGTTAAGTACAGACGTCAAAATATTGTAATCAAACCAACTGATGTTAAAAAGATATATTAAATATCTTTTTACAAATTCTTTTTTTATTCATTACTTGCATAATATTCTTCTATTTTTATAGTTATTCCTTTAAGAATTATTTAACACACAATCCAGTTAAACAAAATGATTTTTAATTATATATACTAGTTTATATAAAACTAAAAATAGCATGATTAAACATGACATTTTAATAATCAAATTTGTGTGAAAAATAATGGAATTCAATATAACAAAAAAGATAGGGCTTAGAGAAATAAGTTTAATAATAGCAATTTTAATCTTAATAATCCAAATAGGGGATTCAGCTAACGATTGCATTAATGTTGATTTTTATAAACCATTATTTTTCTTCTTTTTCGGAGATGTATTCATACCAATTATTCTCATAATTTCAATTTATTTTAATAAACTGGAGAATAAAAACTGGAGATATTTCTTTACAATAGCTGTAATAACATACTTCATCATTGGTATTATATCCAATTATACTTCATTTGGAAAATCTTACTATTCAACAAATGACATGCTACATAAATGGGATGTTTATTTAGACTTAGTCACATATTGCATTGTTTGTTTATGTGTAATTTATAAAAAATATTTTAAACTAGTTGATGTATTATGTTTAGGTAGTTATGTATTTGGTCTTATGATGGCTATTTACAATATCCGTATAGGAGATGCATATACCGGATTATATTACGTAGTTTATTATATTGCATGGTCTCTTATGTTTATATTCATTTATCCAGATGAAGGTTACTCCAAAGTATTGAACTCAAAATCAGTTATCGGTAAATCCACAAGAAGATTAGCAGTCATTATTATCAGTGCTTCCTTTGTCTTTACAATTATCAGAGTCCTAATAGAATCTTCTCCATTATTATCTGATTCTATTTCAAGAAGCAATGTTGAAATTATCGCATTCAGTATATTTTTAGCAATTGTATGGGCATTTATAACATATTATAATAACCACATCAACGAAGAAGACATAAAAAATAAAAGAAAACTTGAAGAAGCATATATGAATAATGAAGTATTGCTCGCTGAAGTTCACCACAGGGTGAAGAATAACTTAACCGTTTTATCCAGCTTTATAAATATTGAAAAACGTAAATCATCAAACGAAGATGCTAAAAAAATTCTAACAAGCATTCAAAATCGTATTATGACTATGACATTAGTTCATTCCAATTTATATGAAACATTAGACTTTGGAGAAGTGAATGCTAAAAAGTACATTGAAGAATTAACTTCAAATATCCTCAAGACAGCAAATCGTGATGATATCACTTTTAATTTGGATATTGATGATATTAATATAGACATAGACATTATATCCCCAATAGGATTAATAATAAATGAGTCCATTATTAATTCATATAAATACGCATTTCCAAATCAAGGAGGCGTCATTTCAATTAACTTAAAAGAAAAAAACAGCAATTGCGTTTTAACCCTCACAGATAACGGAATTGGCTGCAGTAAAAAAGATTTAAAATCAAATACTGGCATGGGATCAATGATTATTGAAGTTTTAGTTTCACAGATTGATGGTGAAATGACTATAAACACAGAAAGTGGAGTAAAAAGAGCAATTACTTTCGAAAATAAAATAAAACAACACATGGATATTAAATAAAAAAAGTTTGAAGACTAAATGAATTTATTCATTTAATCTATAACTGCCATCTTCAACAATATATTTTGGCATACTAATTTTAAAAGAACGTATGATATTTAAATAGAAATCATCCAGTTCCCTATCAGCATAAGGATAAGTAAATTCAAATATGTACAGATTATTATCTTCAACATATAAGAACTCGTTACGCCTTAACTCTTTTTCACCATCAGAAAATGAAGAAATAATCAAATAATATATATCATCATTTATTGGGACAAAATCTGATAATACTAAATTAATTCTAGGATTGTTGTTAATGTTCTTTTCAATGTCTTCTTTTATGGCTGGAAGCCCAACTAAAGTAGGTGTTGTTGAAAATTTAATTGACATAGGCAGTTTGGTATTTACCAAATATAAATCATTAAATTCATCTTTAGTAGTAACCGGGTCAAAATTTTCAGGCATTAAAAGAGTTGAGTAACCATTGTTAAATAAAGTCATATTATCCCTATTTATGCGCATAGTAGAAGATTAACTCATCATCTTTAATTTCATCTAAACGAGCAAAACCTACTCTTTCAAATTGAACAATATCTCCAACTTTCAAATCAGAGAGTGCACCCTCACCAAGACCTGTTTTGGTTGATGCATCATCCATAACAATTGTAACATTTACATTGTCAGTAGTTGGAACCCATTGAATAATTCTAGCTTTTGCTTCTCTTGCATCTTCAAATGAAGTTGAATGATAAGTTACATTATCACCATCAATGTCAACATTGACTGCATCCATTAATCTGAAAAGTCCATCAACATAATCTGCTTTTGCAAGGTATGCATTGCCTGCAAACGGCAATATTCTATTTCCCCTGTCCATATGGTCTGCATGTAATGGTCTTTCAATTGAGACTTCACCGTCTTCATAACCGTCAACAGTGATTTCTACAGGATCTTCACAGAAGAAATATCTGTTTGCAATTGGCTCTACAAAGTTACGGTTTAATCCATAAATTTTTTTCCAACTGATTGCAGAATCTGCCATTTTAACACCAATTTCAGTGATTAAATTGTAGATTGTTCTTGGATCAATTCCTCTTCTTGCAATAGCTCTTAATGTTCCAAGTCTAGGGTCATCCCATCCGCTGTAGGTTCCATCTTCAATTCCAGCCATTGCTTTTGAGGTACTTAAAGCAATATCTTCCATTTTGAGTCTTCCATAATGGATGAATTCCGGTAAATCCCATCCCATATGGCCATAGAGATATTTTTGTTTTTCGCTGTTTGCTAAGTGGTCTTTACCTCTTAAAACATGAGTCATACCCATTAAATGATCATCTACAGAAACAGAGAAGTTCATCATTGGATATATTCTGTATTTAGTACCCATACGAGGATGCTCTTCATCAACCAATCTCATTGCAACCCAGTCACGAATAGCTGGATTTTTGTGAGCAATATCAGTTTTTATTCTGAGCACTGCTTCACCAGCTTCCATAGTATCAAATTTTTCCCATAATGCAAGGTTTTCTTCCACACTATTATCACGACATGGGCAAGCTTTACAATTGTCCTTGAGTTCTTTGAAGTCTGCACCGTCACAGGTACACATGTAAGCTGCACCTTTTTCTATTAATTGGCGAGCATAATCATAATAAATTTCAAATCTGTCTGATTGGTAAATAATTTCATCAGGTTCAATTCCAAGCCATGCTAAATCTTCAGGAATCATCTCATAAGCAGGTTCGAATACTCTTTTTGGGTCAGTATCCTCGATTCTCAAGATTAATTTACCATTGTGTCTTTTCACATATTCTGCATTTGGAACTGCTGCTCTTGAGTGTCCAATGTGTAATGGACCACTTGGATTTGGAGCGAAACGCAATACAATATTTTCATGAGTTCCAGGAAGTTCTTGAAGTCCTACTTCTTTTGCTTTTGGTTTTTTCTCTTGAACTTCTACACCTAATTTTTCCATTTCACTAACTTGTTCTTCCGGAGACATTGCATTTACTTGAGCTACAATCTTACCAGATATCGGACCAATTTCTTTTGCTTTACTTCTAAGTTCAGGTTCATTGGACATGATTGAACCCATAACAGCACCAGGGTTTGCACTTCCCTTATGTTTAGCTGCATTTAATAAAGCATGTTTAAAAACAATTTTTTCTAAATCATTCATTTAATCATCACAATTTAATTAATTAATATAAAAATAAGTATGATTATTTATCTATTTGAAGATATATAAATATTAAGAATATTTGCCATGACAAAAATAAAAAAATAAGTTGATACCATGAATAAGGACATTAGTCAAGCAAAAAAATATATTAATGAAAAAAATTACTCAGAAGCCCTTAGATTAGCACGCAGGAACCATTCAAAAGATAACGTTGAAACTTATTTAACCATTTTAAATTTATTGATTGATGAAAATCATATTTCAGCTCTAGAAGAAAAAGGATTGTACTACCAGTATTATGATGAAACACATGACAATGGTGATTATGGTGAAAAGTATTTTGACAAATATTTAGAGAATCAACCAAAATCAATCAATGCATTGTGCGATAAGGCAATGTCCAGATTTAATAAAGGTAAAATCGATGATGCCTTAAATTATATGGATAATGCATACAAGAACTATTCCAATTATTCAAAAATTGAAACACCCCGCATTTCAAAAAAAGAATTATTACTAGCCAAAATTGAACTTTTAATGCAGGCAAAAAGATATGAAGATTCCTTGAGACTTCTCAACAATTATGAAAATCAATTTGGATCAAACCAAAAGTCAGATTTATACAAAGGACAAATGCTTCAAAAGAATGGTAAAAATGAAGAAGCACTTATGTATTTAACCAAATCATTACGAGAAGAAGATACACTAGTCGGATTTAATGCAAAAGGTGATGCATTATTTGACCTTGGAAGATACAAAGATGCATTAAATGAATACAAAAATTGCTTAAATTATGAAAGCAAAATCGAGGACAATCTAGAGTTAATTACAAATTTCAATTACAAGTCTGCATTCTGTTGTGTCAATCTTGGAAATGACCGTGAAGCCATAAAATACCTGAATAAAACAATTAACATGTTAAATGAACATGGAAGGCTTTCAAAGGACATAGAATCAATATACCAAAAATGTTCCTTTGAAAAAGAAAGAATATTAAAAAAAGGAGATGTTGAAGACCAGGAATTCAGAAAAAGCAAATTTTTCTCAACTAAAACTTCCCTACTTTTATTATTAATTATTTTCATACTATATATAATATTAAAATTAAATGGTTATTAGAAATGGTGAATTAAAATGGACAATTCCACTATTACAGAATATTTAAACGAAACACAAAGCATAGATTATATGAACCCAATCATCCAGGAAAAGGTCAGAGAATTAAAAAATCAATCAACAGATAAGAATGACTACATAAAAAGAAGTTACATGTTTGTTCGTGACGAAATTCCACATTCCTGGGATATTGGAGCAAATGTTGTTTCAAGGACTGCCAGTGATGTGCTTAAGAATAAAACTGGAATTTGCTGGACAAAATCCTGCCTTCTTGCAGCCATTCTTAGAGCAAATAACATCCCATCAGGAATTAGTTACCAACTTCTCTCATTGTCTGAAACTGGGAACCAAGGTCATATGATCCATGCATTGAATACTGTATACATAGAAAATTCCTGCAAATGGATTAGACTCGATGCTAGAGGCAACATAAATAATGAGAATAATGAATTCTGTTTAGACAATAATCAATTAGCTTTTGAAGCCAGAAGTGAATTAAATGAAATTGATTATAATGACAACAATACCGATTTAGATGAAAGATTGATAAAGACTCTTAATGAAAATGAAAACCTATTCGAACTAAAAATTAATTTTGATTGATTTAATTTAAAAAAAGGGATTGATACAATGAGACTTGGAAAAACAAATTTAAAAGTAAACAAAAACGGATTTGGAGCACTTCCAATTCAGAGAAGAAATGAAGAAGATTCCATTGAAATATTAAAAACTGCATATGACAATGAAATTGACTTTTATGATACTGCACGTTTCTACACTGACAGTGAAGGAAAACTCGGAAAAGCATTTGAAGATGTTCGTGAAAACATTTACATTGCAACAAAAACCGGAATGGAAACAGTTGAAGAATTTTGGAATGATTTAGAAACATCACTTAAAGAATTAAGAACAGATTATGTTGACTTATATCAATTCCACAACCTTTCATTTTGTCCAAAAGCAGATGATGAATTATATAAAGCAATGCTTGAAGCAAAAGAAGAAGGAAAAGTAAAACACATTGGAATCACAACCCATAAAATCACTCATGCACATGAAGCATTAGACAGTGGACTTTATGAAACAATGCAATATCCATTTTCATACTTAAGCGGTGAAGAAGAATTGGAACTTGTTGAAAAATGTAAACAAATGGATGTTGGTTTTATTGCAATGAAAGGAATGGGTGGCGGATTAATCAAAAATTCCAAAGCCAGCTTTGCATATATGAACCAATTCGATAATGTATTGCCAATTTGGGGAATTCAAAAACTAGAAGAACTTAACGAATTCTTATCCTATGATAAAAATACCATTTTAACTGATGATTTGAAAGCAGATATTGAAAATGATAAAAAAGAACTAGGAGTGAACTTCTGTAGAGGCTGCGGATACTGCATGCCATGTCCTGAAGAAATTAACATCAGTTTATGCTGCAGAATGTCATTATGGATTAGGCGTTTTCCAACTGAACCTAATTTAGATGAAAAAACACAAAAACTTATGGAAAAAACAAAAGACTGTACTGAATGTTACTCATGTGTTGACAAATGCCCCTATGAACTTGATATTCCAGAACTTATGAAAGAAAACTATGAAGACTATCAAAACGTATTGACCGGTAAAACAAAGGTGGAATAATGAAACAATGCATTGATGATCCGAATGATGTTGACTGGGTAAAATTCTGGGGTGAACGCTTAGAAAACAAAATCAATAAAGATTGGGACAAAGCAGCACCGGGATTTTATAAACGAACAAGAAAAGATGACTATCAGGACGCATTATTTGATAAATTAATTTTAGATAAAAATGACACAGTTTTGGATGTTGGCTGCGGTGAAGGATCAATAACCATACCAATAGCTAAAAAAGTTAAAAAAGTAATAGGAGTTGATTCATCACCCAAAATGCTTGAATATCTTGAAAAAAGAGCTATTGAAAATGATGTGGAAAATATCGAAACCATTCTAAAACCTATTGAAGAGATAACCTATGAAGATATTGGAGATGTTGATGTAGTAGTATGCTCAAGATCACTTAATGGAATCATTCCAATTGATAAAACTTTAGAAGAACTTAATAAAATTGCAAACAAATATGTCTTCATAACAATTTTTGGACCTGAAAACAAGAAAATCGAAAAGGATTTCGAAAATGAAATTGGAATTAAAACAGAAGATTTCCCTGATTATAACTACTTTTTCAACATAATGTTCAATTTAGGGATTTATGCAAATATTGAAAGGTTTGACCTCAATAACTACCGTGAATACGACAGCATTGATGAAGCTGCAGGTAATGGAAAATTCAGGACTGACTTATACAATGACAATGAAAAAGAGCTTCTAAAAGAATATCTAAAAAGAGTTCTTACATACAATGAAGAAACTGAAAAATATTATAATGTCAAAGACAAAGCAGATTGGATTTTGATTTGGTGGAAACAATAGCTACCAAATCCGTGTTTTTCATATGATAAAAAGAGAGATTAAAAACGACAAAAACCATGAAACATATTGGTAAACGCACATCCAATATCCTCATGGTTAATGTAATGTGGTATATTATTTTATTCAGGTATAGAAATTTAAAATGAAATTAATTAGATTTAATCATGGTTAAAATCATTTTAAATGGAGATATTACAGCTTGAAGTGCATGAGGTTCATTAGCTGGCATTATAATAAATTCTCCAGAGCTAACAGTGTGTGTTTTTCCAGAAATTGTGATTTCGGCTTCACCATCAATAACTTGAACAAACGCATCAAAAGGAGCAGAATGTTCAGATAATCCTTGACCTTGATCAAACGCAAAGAATGTAATTGTACCTAGCTCTTTTTTAAGCACTTCACGGCTGACGACACTATCTTTTTGATAGTCCAATAAAAATTGGATATTTAAAGCCTTAGCTTTAATATCATCATTCACAACTATTCCCCCATAATCTTTTTGATATCAACTAATGCATTACCAGAAGTTGGAGTTAAGTTGTAGTTTCCAACTAAGACATTTAAAATGTCTTCATTACACCATGCAGGAAGTACAGGTCCAATCCACATGTCAGTTTTTCCAAGGTAGAGTAAAGCCCAGAGTACTGCAGCTGCTTTTTGTTCCATCCAACTGAGAACAATAGTTAATGGTAATTCATTTAATTCCATGTCGAATAATTCACATAAAGCTAATGCCACATCTACTGCAACAATGGTATCATTACATTGTCCTACATCGAGTAATCTTGGAATTCCTTCAATGTCACCTAAGTCTAAGTCATTGAATTTGTATTTTCCACATGCTAATGTTAAGATAACTGTATCTTGCGGTAAGTTTTGTACGAATTCTCTGTAGTAGTTGTTGTGTTTTGCTGCTTTGTCACATCCACCAACAACGAAGAATCTTCTGATTTTTCCTTCTTCAACTAATTTTTTGATTGCATCAGCATGCTCTACAATAGCGCCTGCACTCCAACCAGTAGTAAGAGTAGTTAATTCTTCAGATTCTAATGATCCTAAAGATTTTGCACATTCAATTACTTCTGAGAAATCATAATCTTCAATAGTTTTTACACCTTCGAGTTTAGCTACATCCATAGTGAACATTCTTTCTTTGTATGCATCAAGTGCAGGCAATACACAGTTACTGGTTGCAACAATAGCTGCATTGTATTTTTTGAAGACTGTTCTTTGATCATGCCATGCTCCACCTAATTGACCAACTAAGTTTTCATATTTGTTGAGTCCAGGGTATCCATGGGCAGGTAACATTTCAGAGTGAGTGTAAACTTTAATGTCTGTTCCTTCAACTTGTTTTAATAATTCTTCTAAAGCTTTTAAGTCGTGACCAGTTACAATAATTGCAGGTCCTTCTTGTGCACCGACTTTTACTTCAACAGGTTTTGGTTCACCGTATGCTTCAATGTGTGCATCTTTGAGTAATCTCATTACATCAACACTGACTTTACCTGCTTCTAATGCAAGAGCAACTAAGTCTTCAGCATCAAAGTTGACATTGGTTAATGTAGTGTATAAACCTTTAGTTAAAAATGCATCAATTTCAGGGTTGTATTTTCCTAAAACATTTGCGTTGTAGTTGTATGCACTGATTCCTTTCATGGTGAAGATTAAATTATCTTGTAATCTTGCAACAGTTGCATTTTTACCGCAAACACCTTTAACAGTACACCCAGTTCCCTTAGCGGTCTGGGAACATTGATAACAGAACATATCTAATCCTTCTGACATAATAATTACCTCGTAAATATCGTTAATTAAAGGTAGTCCAAAAGAGTATTTAAAGATATTGTCACTATTCAAGTAGTAATAGTAATTATCATATATGGACTTACAACATAATAATAAATATGGATGAAAATATATCAGTACTCAAAGGAATAGGACTCACTATGTATGAAGCGCAAGCATATGTAACACTCACTTCCTTAATCTCATCGAATGCAACAGAAATAGCAGAAAAATCAGGCATTCCTAGAAGTAAAATATATGATGTTCTTAAGGGATTAATTCAGAAAAACTACATATATGTTGAAGACGGAAGACCACTAACATATACCGTAAGATCACCGGTTGAAGTATTGACTCTTGAAAAAAACAAATTAACATCTGAATTGGATGACACAATAACAAGACTTACTAATGTATATGAAAACGGCATGAGCCAGGTTCAAGCTCCTATTTGGAGAATTTATGGAGTTGAGAGAATTATAAGTCAAGAATTGGAAATAATTACACGTGCTAAAACTTCAGTAAATATGAGAATTGGATTCCTGTTTGAAGGCGAAGGTGAAGCATTAGTGAAGGTATTTAAAAAGAGAAAAAATCTAAATGTCAATATTCTTGCATCTCCAACATGCTGCATTAATGAAGAAACATTCCACATTGTTAAATTCTTCAAAGACCATGACATTCCAGTTCAAAAAGCAGACATCCCTTTTGTTAAAGTATTGATTGCCGATTCGAAGGAAATGATGCATACATATACCAAATTCAGTGAAGACAAAAGAACTGTTCTTCCAAAATCTGCAATCGGAATCTGGAACAAATATGAAGACATTGCAAGAAATTACGATGAAAGATTCATGAACCAACTGCATAAAATAGAAAATAAACAGAAAAAAAATAAAAAACAATCTACATAAATTTTTCTTCAAAATTAATTAAAACTCCAAGTAAATCATCATTTAAACGATTTAATGAATTATTTACAATATCCTCAGGGATTTCCCAATATGCAGATGCAATACTGCCCGCAATAGCTGCTTGAGTATCAGCATCACCACCAAGCGAAATTGCATTTCTTATCGTATCTTCATATGAATTTCCCTCTAAAAAACAAATAATTGATTCCGGAACACTTCCTTTGCATGAAACATCAAATGAATAATCCTGCCTAATTTCACATATTGTTC
Organism: Methanobrevibacter sp.; assembly: GCA_022775905.1. Lineage (NCBI taxonomy): Archaea > Methanobacteriati > Methanobacteriota > Methanobacteria > Methanobacteriales > Methanobacteriaceae > Methanobrevibacter > Methanobrevibacter sp. Next base: position 58,214 of record JALFJX010000025.1, on the reverse strand, counting down.
TATCCAAATCATAACCGTACTCTTTTTCAATGTGTTTTTTAATTTTTTCCTTACTTCCTCCTGTTCTTGCAAGATAAATTGCATCAGAAGTTGCAAGTGCACCATTTATTCCTTCAGGATGATTATGAGTTACAATAGCTGACCTTTTAGCTAATTTTTGGGATTCATCCAATGAATTTGCAACCCATGGACATGGTGAAACCCTCATTGCAGACCCATTGGCCCAGCTACCGTAAGGTTTTGGATCATCTTCAACCAACCATTTTCTAAAGCTTCCACCATAACCTGCATAAGGATAAGTATTGCCCCAATATTGCAATTTATTAATTAAAACATCATCAGAATTTTTATCATCAATTAACCAATTTGCAACAGCCAATGTCATTACAGTATCATCAGTAAATGTTGATTCATCTTTAAAAAATTCAAAATCTTTTGTTTTAATTGGATTAAACTCCCTAGTTGATCCAATAATATCTCCACAGATAGCTCCCAGAATTCCTTTCATGAGCATATATTATGAAAAAAATAATTAATAAAAATATCTAAAAAAAGTAAAAAAAGTCATATGCAAAGCATAGACATAAATTGAGAAATCAAACCATTTTCTAATTAAAACAGAAGTATTGTTTGTATTTCCGGTTGGCAAGAGCATTACTTCTTTGTGGAACCCTCTTGTATCCTTATCTAAAACTGGAGAGTATAAAATTGCTCTCATTCCAGTATATGTTCTATAAATTACAGGAGTATTTTCATCAACATATTCCCAGATATTAGTAAATACTCTATCTTTTGGTTCTGCAAGAGCAGCAACCATTAAAATATCATATTCCAAATCCTGAATTGTAGTTTCATCACCAACAACAATTTCAATGTCATTTTCAAGCCCCAATTTCTTTAGGAGTTTTCTTGAAAGTTCAGCAACATCCTCTTGTTGTTCAATTCCAATACATTTGCATCCAAACAATTCATGGAACATCATTAAAGTAATTGGAAGTGGACCTGAACCTAAGAATACGAATGTTTTGTTTTCATTGAATTTAGCTAATTGACTTTAATTGTTTAATAATCCAACATAACGATCATAGAACTCAAATGATTCTAAATTTGTATCCAAATCATCAGCTTCCAACATTTCAATAGTTTTTTCAGTTTCAAGTCTTGCACCCACATAAACATAAAATTTTCTGATTAATTTTAAAACTTTATTCATTTTCTCATCATCAAGAATATGCTTTGCAGAATCAAAATCAATAGTTTTATCGTGCGCAATGATTCCAACATCTTCCAAAATTTCCATAATTTCATTCATATCCACATTATCCAATGCAGAATCACCATACTTATCCACATCACCTAGTGAAGATAACTTGTCAGCAATTTCTTCAAGCTTGCCCCAATATTTGTAACAACTCACAATATTACCAAATATTATATATTCATATATAATTTACTAATTTTCAAGTTTATAAAGTTATTCAGAACAAAAAAATAAAAGTATTACTAAATTATAAAAAAATAAAAAAAAGTAATAACTAATATAAAAAGTAATACAAAATATTAAACAAAATAAAATAAAATAATTAATATAAAAAGTAATAATATAATTAAGTAAAAATTACATTATTTAATACAATATGAAAATGGATTGCATATGAATAAAAAATGGATAGCTATTAAAGGGAGAAGCTTTAATAATTATTGTAGACAGTGAAAGAAACCTATATGAATTTCATATATTTCTCTTTTTTTATTTGATTAATTATTTCTACATCGATGGAGAAAAATTGATAACAATTAGCAATGCTGATGACCAAAAGTTATCGGCTAATAATAAGTATCAATATAGATTTAATTAATTCGAAAAACAATTAAATATTCTCTACTTAACTATTTTTCTAACATTAGTAAATAGAATACTAATCTTAGAAAGACAATGAAAGAGGAGAAGTAAATAACTATAAAAATAGCTATTTACATTTACAGTCATTAAAATTGATTATTCTAATTCTAATGGCCCCAATTTAGTCAATATTTTATAGAATTCATCCATAGTTGTTTGGAATTTTTCACCTTCGGATGCTGAAATCCATTCATAGAGGAATCTTTCTTTTTCGATTCCGAATTCTTCGAGAATGTCTTCAACAATTTTGGATCTTCTGGACCAATTGTAGTTACCTGCATCATAGTGGCAGTCCCCGATATGACATCCACCTACAAATACTCCGTCTGCACCTTCTTGGAATGCTTTGAAAATCATTGAAGGGCTAATTCTTCCAGAACACATTACACGAATAATTCTAATGTTTGGTGGGTATTGCATACGTGCAGTTCCTGCAGTATCTGCTCCACCATAACAACACCAATTACATAATAAACCTACAATTTTTAATTCTTCAGACATACAAAACACCTCTAGAATTCTGTTTTTTCTGGACTGTATAAAGGAGGTTTGATATCTTCAGAAACTCCAGCATAGTAACCAGTTCTTTCACAGTATTTTTTCTGCAATTTGTCAAATATTAATGATACAGGAATGTCCATTGGACATACATCTTCACATTGACCACAGTCACAGCAACTGAAACTCATGTGAGATAACCTTACACCTTGGAAAGCAATAGGACTTGGAGGTACATTTGCTTCATCTTTGAAGTAAGATTTGTTTAATTCACAGTTATGGAAACACCAGCAGACATGACAGATGTCACGGCAAGCATAACAGCTGATACAACGACTCCATTCAGTCATTGCACTTACAGTTGGATATGTTGCTTCTTGGTTCTTTTTAGCCATTTTAATCATGATGTTTTCAACTTTACTTCTTGCTTCAACTGCTGCATCAGCAGGAGTTTTAGTTTCAAGAATTCCCGCTTTTTTAGCACCATCAATTAATTCTTGACCTTTATCATTGTTAATTTCAACAAAAGTCCATCCATCTTCAGCCCCCCCCAGTTTCCACAAGCAATATCTGCTCCTCTAGGGATTTTTACATCATATCTTTGACAGTTTTTACGACATCCATATCCATCAGCTTCAAGATCGTGGATTTTAACTGCTTCTTCAGTTCCGTCTGCAAGTTCAATAATAAATTTACCTTTATCAATTTCTTCACTTACAACATCATCAGGGTCAGCTTCATAGAATAAATCAATCATTTTTCTACCGCTGACTGGTGAAACAGTTCCACCACAGTTCAAACCAATGAAATAAATATTATCTCCGTTAATTTTATGTCTAATGATAAGTTCATGCATTGCTCTCATGTCACAAGGTTTAACTATGACAGCAAGTTTAGTGTCATCATCAACATATTGTTCAATTAAATCTCCAATCATTGTAGGAGCACAGTGGTAAAATCCAGCAGTACTTACTAACTCTTCTGAATCAGTTACAAAAACAGGAGTAGCATCGTAAACATCATCACAAGGACGTAATGCAATAACACCACCAACAAGTTGTTCATCAAGTAAATATTTAAGGACACTGGTTACAGCTCCACCACATTCACCTACACTAAGAATATCATCATTTTGAGATTTTGCTAAAACATAACTCATATCAATCACCTGTTTAACTATTTAATTTTCCAATCACTTCGATTTCACTTAATGTATCAGATTCCACAATAGAAACAAACTCTTGACAAGTACCCATTGCATTTACAAATGATCCATCTTTTTCAAGCCATGTTTTGATAGGAATAACAATATCTGCAGCTTTTGTTGTGTTGTTTTCACATGGAGCAACAACAATAATTTTAGATATTTTTGTAAAATCAAAATCAATTTCATCCACAATATCATCATTGAATACTAACAATACTTTAGTACTGTCCAATACTTCAACAAGTTCATCCAATGATTTAGCTTCAACAATATCAAATGTACCTTTTGAGTTAGCTTTACTAAATACAGGTAATTTTTTGCAGTTGAGTGCTTCAATTTTAGCTAAATCATCAGCAGAATCAACATAATTAAATACAATTACAGATGATTCATCGACATCAACAGCATCTAAGAATTCAGCAACAGAAGTGTTAAAGTTTCATCAGCAATATTAAATGTAACAGATTCTTCTGTTTTGCCTAATGCAGAAATTTTTGCTCCATTTTGTTTTGCATGAACAATTCTTCTACCAATTAAAGGATTTTCAAATAAGAGGTCACCAATGACGATAACATTGCTTGCTTCTTCAACTTCATCATAAGTTGCAACATCAGCAAACTCTTTCAAATTATCTGCATAGAATGCTAAATTGAAATTTTTAGCATCAGCAAACTCTTTAATAGCTTTGACTTCATCAACATCATTGTTACCGGAACAAATTACAGTAACATTGGATGCATCAGCAGATTTTAACTCTTTTAAAGCATCTGCAATTGCATTGTCAACATTAATGTCTGTAAATTTGTTTAAATAGCAATCAATTGAAGTTCTCCCACCTAAACAATTTTTACCAGCATTAACCGGATGTCTTTTATATGGGAAAGTCCCTACAACTTCACCTTCTTTTAAAACTATATTAACTCAACAACCAACACTACAGGTAGGGCATAATGTATGCTTAATCTCCAACATAATATATCTCCAAAAAAGTAGTTAAGGGAGTAAACAAGTGTTCCCACTTGAGAACACCATAGTTATAAAAAAAAGTTTAATCTTAGACTTACCTATAAAATTTCCATCAATCTTAAAGTTAAAATCTAAATTTTCACATTATCTTAAAATAATGTCAAAACTTATTTCACTTCTAAAACATATTTGATAATACAATCAAACCCAACCACACGGTTAAATTTGTCCTAATCAATCCATTATCTTATGTTATATCTCCAAAATACTCCCAAACTATTACATGTCAATTACTTAATTAAGAGGTTTAATTAAATAATTAATACTGTATATATGATATTACATATATAAATCTTGCCTCTTGAACCTACGGCTTTTAAAGAGTTTAAGTAACAAATACAAAAATAAAATAAACTTATTTTAAAAATTAATATATTTAAAACTATTATAAAAAAAATATTTATTTTTAATTGTTCAATTTAAAATTTAAGCTCAAATATCTAAAAAAAAAATTATCACGATTAATCATGAAATATCATAATTAATCATGATTAACATATGACAAATATACAATCAACAAACAAAGAAAAAAATATAAAAAAAGTGAGAGAAGTTATGCACTTCTCTCAAGTACAAAATCTGCAATGTCAACAAGTACTTGTTTAAATGAAGAATCATCTAATATTTCGAGTACTTCTTTAGCTTTATTAACAGATCCTAATGCCAAATTACGAGCATATTCAATAGCATCACAATCAGTTAAAATTTCAATTGCTTCAGCTATATCATCATCTGAGTTTTCATCATCTTTTAAGATTTCAAGTAATCTACCAGATTCATCACTAGCTAAACCTTTAATTGCTATGATAGTCATTTTACCTTTGCCTATGTCAGAGCCAATAGGTTTACCTAATGTTTCTTCATCAGCTGCAAGGTCAAGATAATCATCCTGAATTTGGAATGCGAGACCAATTAAACGTCCATATTCATACATTGCATTAATGACTTCTTCTGATGCTCCACCCATAATAGCTCCTGCTTTTGTAGCAGCTGCAATCAATGCACCAGTTTTTTTGAAGATCATTTCCATGTATTCATCTTCAGTTACATCAAATCTTTCTTCAAAGCCCATATCCAATGCTTGACCTTCACAGATTTTTACACAAGCATCAGCAACAGTAGCTAAAGCTTTATTGTTTTGATCTGAACTGGTTCCTTCAGTTCCAATAATCATTTCAAAAGCTTTTGAAAATAATGTATCTCCTGCAAGAATAGCCACATCATCACCCCAAACTTTATGTACAGAAGGCATTCCTCTTCTCATGTCATCTTGGTCCATGATATCATCATGAATAAGTGAAAATGTATGGATTAATTCAATTGCTGCTGCAGATTTTAATGCAGATTCACGAGCTCCACCAACTGCTTCAGCAGTGATTAAGGTTAAAGCTGGTCTGAGCATTTTACCACCAGCTCTTGTAAGATAAACTGATGCTTCAGCAAGGTTATTAGGAGTAATTATTGCTAATTCTTCTTCGATTGTTTTTGTAATATCATTGGAATAATTTCCAAGTACTTCTTTTATATCACTCATATACATCCCTCATTTAACTTTTAAAAACTTGTGCTTGCGCATTTCTTAATATATGAATATCATATCCGATTCTATATCCTTCTTCTTCTGCAAGTTCTGCATAAGCTGCAAGCATGGTTAAGTCTCCGTGTGCTGGGATAATATGTTGTGGTTTTAACATACGTAAGAATTCTCTGTGGTCTTCTCTTCCAGCGTGTCCAGAAACGTGAGCATTAGGATAAATTCTTGCACCTTTTAATTTTAATCTTCTTTCCATGATATGTCTATTTGCAGCATTAGTAGGATTTGGAATAACATTCGCTGAAATAACTACATTATCGCCTTTTTTGATATTATATGGAGTTCTTCCATTAGCAATTCTTGGAAGTAATGCATCAGGTTCCCCTTGGTGTCCTGTAGTTACGAGTAAATAGTTAGCCCTATCTTCATCAGCTCTCATTAAAGCCTTATTGATTGCTTTAGGGGATCCGTAGATACTAGCGTTTTTAGGTAATTTTAAAATACCTAATTTTTGTGCAATACCACAGAATCTTTCCATGGATCTACCAAGGAAATATATTTCCCTGTGGCTTTTTTTAGCAATGTCTGCAATAGCTTGTATACGTTCTACATGAGATGCAAATGTAGTAACAATCATACCAGTTTTTTCTTGAAGAGGTCCTCTCATTACATCTTCCAATATATTACGAGCAATACGTTCGGAATGAGTTTTAACCTCTTTATAATTTGCAGCGTTAGTTGATTCTACAATTAAAGCAAGTACTCCTTCCCTACCTAATTCTCTTAACCTTTTGTAATCAGGTGGTGGAGATACTTTTTGATGATTGTCAAATTTAAAATCTAAAGCATAAACAATGATTCCTTCCGGAGTGTGTAAAACCGGAAATACTGCCTGCGGAATACTGTGAGTTGATTGAACAAATTCCAAAGTAATATCTTTTGAAAGTTTTAATTTACTACCTGCATTTAAAGGTCTGATTGGATTGTTTACTTTGAATTTACGTTCCCCTTTAATTTGTTTTTCAATTAAAGCAGCAGTATACGGAGTTCCAATTAAAGGTGCATCATATCTGTGTGCTAATTTAGCAACTGCACCAATGTGGTCTAAGTGACCGTGTGAAAAGATTATTCCTTTAACTTTTCCGTCAACATCTTTCATTAAGGTATCGTCAGGAATAACTCCCCTTTCAATTAAATCTAGACTATGCATTCTGTCGATATCTGTATCTTCATGCATACTAATTCTGTCCAAATGGATACCCATATCAAAAATGATGACATCTTCACCAATTTTGACCGCAGTCATGTTCTTCCCAACTTCTTGGTATCCTCCAATAGCGATTATTTCTACGCTCATGTTTTATCTCCTTGAATAATTTTTTGTGTTAATACCTCTTTCATTAAGCCACTCTCTTGTTTTTCCACGAATAACTAAATTAGCTTCTTTTAATTCTTCAATGTTACTAGCACCTACTAAAAACATTGCAATTCTTAAGGAATCATTGAATCTTGAAATGAATTTGTTTAATTGTTCTTGTGAAACGGAATTTTTTAAGAATGGTAAAGCCATACCAACAGCATCTGCCCCAAGAGCAATTGCTTTTGCAGCTTCAAGACCACTGCGAATTCCTCCAGATGAAATTACAGGAACATTAACAGCATTAGTAACTTCAGCAGTACTAATTGCAGTTGGAATTCCCCAATCCCAAAATGTTTCACCTAAATATCTATCTTCAGCCCTGTATGTTTCAACAGCAGCCCAACTAGTTCCACCAGCACCTTCAACATCAATAAAGTCAACACCAGCACCAACCAATGCTTCTGCTGATTCTGCTGAAATACCACAACCAGTTTCTTTTGCAACGATAGGAATATCAACAGCACTTGTGATCTGATTAATTAAATCAAGATATCCTCTTGCATCCAAATCACCTTCAGGTTGTATAGATTCCTGAAGAGGATTTAAATGAATAGCTAAAATATCTGCATCCAATATATCAACAGCTTTTTCAGCTAAATTTAATTGAGGTGCTCCAATATTACCAACAAGTAAACAATTAGGAGCATTTTCACGAACAACAGTATAAGTATCCTCAAGCTCAGGATGTTCACATGCTGCTCTTTGAGATCCAACACCTAATGCAATATTATTAGTTTCAGCTGCAATAGCCAATTGTTTATTAATTTCTTTTGCAGCAGGATGTCCGCCAGTAATAGCAGTAATGAATAATGGTGAATCTAATTTCTTACCAAAAGCAGATGTTGACAAATCAATTTCTTGTTTATCAATTTCCGGCAAAACATTATGGATTAATTCAATATCCTCAAAACCAGTAGTTTTATTCTTAAATGAAACATCATAATTTTCGCAAATTAATAAATGCTCTAATTTTCTATCTGAAATCATGTTAATTTCCCCTTGAAATTACAGTTCCTTTTACATCTTCATTTTCCAATACTTTAAAAATGTTATTCTCAACTTCAGCATTTATTATTTTGGATTCAATTCCTAAATCTGCCAAATATAATAATTCCTTGATTTTCCCAACCATTCCACCGGTGACATCTATATTTGTAGTTCCTTCCAAAGTATCCAAGTCTTCAAGTGAAGAGAACTTATCGAAAAATACAGCATCATCATGTGTTTTTGGGTTTTTGTTATACACACCATCGACATCGGTTCCAAGAATTACTTGATCAGGGTTTAAATTCATTGCCAGGTATTGTATCAATTGATCACCGGAAATAACACAAATTTCCAATTCATCATCCAATACCACATCACCATAAATTACTGGAATAAAACCTTTTTCCAAATAATTTTTAAATGAATCTAAATTACCATTAGTTATTCTTTTATTAGTGGCTGTCATGAAACTTGAAGCAGGTATTGCAACAACAGGTAAACCTTGTTCAATGAATGCTTCACATACATGCATGTTTAATTTTTTAACAGCATTCTGAGTTTCACAAAATCCAATTCTTTTTTGAGGGTACTCGGATTTATCGAATACTTCGCCAATTTTATATTTTTTAGCAGGAGGATGTCCAAATGATCCAGCACCATGTACAATGATTAACTCTTTAGCAGAATTATCTAAAGATGATTTGATTTCAAAAGCTATTCTTTTAAGACTTTCAAAATTAACTTCACTTGTAGATGAATCCTTATTTGTTAAACTACTGCCACCAATTTTTAAAATAATCATGAAATCACTTATAAACCCTTGAAGAGACTCCTCTTCTAGTAAATCTGACTTTTAAAATATTATCATCACGAGCAATAGCATTTGCAACTTCATCAACTTTCCCCGGACAAAGTGCAATAATACTTCCTCCACCACCAGCACCAGTAGTTTTAGAACCAATAGCTCCTGCATCCCTTGCATTATATACCATACGAGATAATTCTAATGTATTAACGCCAATAACATCTAAAAAACCATGATTAATATTCATTAATTCTCCAACTTTATTATAATCCTTTTTCAAAATAGCCTGTTTAGCATAATTGGTTAAATTACCCATTGCAGTAATGACAGGATTAATAATTTTTGGATTTTTATTCTTTAAATTTTTAACATCCTTAACAATCTTTCCAGTATTTCCATGTTTAGTTGTAAAACCTACAACTAATGGAGCATTGAAGTTTACTTTAAAGTGTTCAACCTTTTTATTTCTGGATAAGTAAATAAGACCACCATATGTAGAAACTAAAGTATCAAGTGGACTAGCAGTCCCCTGAACTGCTTGTTCTACCATATGAGCATCATGAGCTAAAGATTTTTTATTAAAACGAATATTGTGATATCTATATAATGCAGCAAGTGTAGCTACAGTAACTGCTGCTGATGAACCAAGCCCTGAACCAATAGGGACATTTGATGATAATGTTATGTCGATTGGAGAGTGGTCATGTGCTCTGTAAAGAGATTCTAAAATATATCTAATAATACCTGGTTTTCCTTTTGTTAAAATGTATTTTTTTTGCCTAGAAATTAATTCTGCTTCAAATCCTATATCTGGAGCTCTAAAAATAGATTTATCAGATTTTGACTCTTTAATTGTAACATAAACCCTTTTATTAACTGCTCCTGCAATTGCAGGTTCACCATAAACAACTGAATGTTCACCAAATAATATAGTTTTTGCCGGAGCGGAAGCCTTTGCGATCATAAAAAAACACCTTTATTTAAAAACTCCTGAAGCATATCCAACAACAGAGCTATAATCACCAGTGACATCACCACTAGTTTGATATGCTAATATTTCACAAGAATTCTTCCCATTTCTCTTAGAAAGTGAAATATTGGTCATTACAGGACCATAACCACACATGGTAATATTATACTGAACGACTTCTTCAAACAATTTGAATTCATTCATTTCTTCAATATCTTCTAAAACAAAGCCATCAACTTTATTTGCTTTTTCCTGATTGTTAAAATGAGATAAATCTGTACTTGCAATAACACAATAGGATTTACCTAACTTATTTCCAGCTTCAAAAATAGCATTTGCTAAATCATTTGAAGTTACAAAAGTTTGTGTTCCCATAGTAATCGGAACTATTTTAAAATCGGAAGAAAAATATTGAAGGAAAGGTAGTTGAACTTCTATACTATGTTCATGAACATGAGCATGGAAATCTGAACTTGCAATATCTGAAATTGAAATTATCTCATCAGCAAATTCATTATCAACTTCAACATTTCCTAAAGGTGTCATCCAAACACCTTCATTAAAAACAGAAATTTCACTACCAAAACCAGTATGATTTGGACTTATAATAATAAAAACTTCAGGAAAACCATTTTTAACGATATTGCAATAGCTATGAGAAGCTATTGCACCAGAATATTGATAACCTGCATGTGGAACCATAACGTTGATAGGGTAATCTTTACCTTCAAATTTATTCAATTCAGGTATAAAACCAACACCTGATTCCTCTAAAAAACAACTCTCAATGAGTCTTTTTAGATTTTCAACATCATCTGGATAAAATGATCCAGCTACGGCAGGTTGTCTTAACATTTAACTCACTTAAAATTTAAGTTCAAAGTCAGTGGAATCAATATCTAAGTCACCGTCTTCAGGAATGTCTCCTCTTTCTCTTAAGATTTGTCTTGCAAGTAACCAGTATACTAAAGCAATAGCTTTTCTACCTTTGTTGTTAACAGGTACTGCAATATCAACAAAACTGAGTAAGTTTTCAGTATCACATAATGCAACAACGAGAATACCGTTTTGTTTGGATTCTAAAACTGCTTGTGCATCAGATCTTGGGTCAGTTACAACAATAACTTTAGGTTCAATGAACTTAGCATAATTTGGGTTGGTTAAAGTACCAGGGATGAATCTACCAGGAATAGTTTTTGCACCGGTGATTTCTCCGAATTTTTTAACAGGAGCTTGACCATATTGTCTGGTTGCTACTACTAAAATATCTTCTGGGTCATATTTTGCTAAGAGTTTTGCGATTTGTCTGATTCTTTCATCAGTTTTTTGAATATCTAATACGTATAAACCATCAGATCTTACTCTGAATATGTATTTTTCCATGTCGCTGGTTTTTTGTTGAGTACCAATGTGTAAACCAGCTGCTAAGTAATTATCTAAATCTATTAATAATTCATCATTTGCCATTTTATCACCTATTTAAAAATCATCTTCAATTATAATACAATCATTTGGACATACGTCCATACATACTTCACAATAACTACATTCTGAAGGATCGACAATTTCAATTTTGTCTCCTTTAAGAACTAATACTTCCATAGGACAAACATCAGAACATTCTGCACAGTCTGCACCATCACATTTATCATAATCAATTGTTATTTTTGACATAATTATCTCCCCAAATCTATTAAAATTTACTCATAGTTGGATTTGGAAGTTCTTCTTCAATACGAATTAGTTCATTTAATTTAGCTATTCTTTCCCCACCAATAGCTCCAGTTTTTATCAACGGAGATGAAAAACCAACTGCTAAATGAGCAATAGTTTCATCAGTAGTTTCACCGGATCTATGTGATACCACAGGGACAATATTATTTTCTTTAGCCAATTTGACAGTGGCATAAGTTTCAGATAATGAACCAATTTGATTTGGTTTAATTATGATAGCATTAGCTGCTTTCATTTCAATACCTTTAGCCAATAAATCTTTATTTGTTACAAATAAATCATCACCGCAAATAAGGCATTTATCCCCAACTTTTGCAGTCAATTGAGAAAATCCTCCAAAGTCAGATTCATCAAATGGATCTTCCACATAAAACATATTGTAAGTATCAATAATATCTTTTACGAAATCAATTTGATCTCCGGTATCTCTTTTGATACCATCTTGAGCATAAATATATTTTTGCTCTTCTGCATTCCATAATTCGGATGCAGCAATATCAAGTGAAGGTCTAATTTCAATACCTAATTCATCCCCTACTTCTTCACAAGCCTGGGCTTGAATTTCTAAAGCAGATTCATTTGAAATATTAGGCACCCATCCACCTTCATCACCTTTACCTCCGGTAAAGTTTGAATCTTTAGTTTGAATTAATTCCTTTAATCTTTTATGAACAGAAGCATTTGCAAAAATTGCATCACCAACATTAGTAGCTCCAACAGGAACAACTAGAAATTCTTGAATATCAGGCGCATTAATACCTGCATGTGCTCCACAATTCATCATATTTCCTAAAGGGAAAGGTAATTCATTTACTAAATTTCCACCAATGTATTTATATAATGGCATACTATAAGATGCAGCTGCTGCTTTAGCTACTGCCATTGAGATAGCAACAGTAGTATTACCACCAATAGCAGATAAATTATCGGTTCCATCAACTTCTTTCAATACTTCATCAATAGTTGCTAAATCTTCAGCATCCATTCCAATGAGTTCAGAAGCAATCAAATCTTCCATTTCACTAACAACTTCATCAATTCCACCTTTAGGATAAGGTACTACTTCACGTGAACCAGTACTTGCTCCGCTAGGTGCTGCAGCTCTACCCTTACTGTTCCAAGTAATTACATCTACTTCGATAGTAGGGTTTCCTCTGCTGTCCAAAATCTTTCGAACTTGGACGTCCTCTATTATACTAACCAAAAAAAACACCTCAGTGCCAATTAATTTATTACCAACTAACCTATACTCCGAAAAAATCAGTAAGTCTATTTATAGAGTTATATTGGTATTTTTTATTTTTTTTAAATAAATATTAGGAATAAATAGAAAAACTATTTATTCATATCTAATAACATCTAATGGTAAAACTCCAGCTTTGAGTTCTTCGTAAGCAATATCTATAGGATCTAAAGAATCTTTAATTTCTACTAAAGGTTTAGCACCCATTGATATTTGAATTGCTCTTGCTCCGAGAAGTCTAGCCCTTTCAAACCTTGTTAATTTTTTTTCAACATCCATGAATATTACTTCCATTTAGGCATATATTTTACCAAGATTATATTTTTATTAAAAAATATCCCTACGTATGTAAAATTATTCCCAAGTTTCCACGTGGGAAATTAACATTCTTCTACAACAATATCTAGTTAAACCTAAATCATCTAAAACATCTTTAGACTTTTCACCAGCAGCTACTCTTTTGTTATATTCATCAAAGTATGCTGATACAGGTTTTCCACAACTTAAACATCTAATAGGAATCATTTACATCATCTTTTTTAATTTAAATAAAATATAAAAGTACAGAAGGAATTATCTGTAACTTTTTTGTTTACGAGCTCTTGCACCAGGACCACCGTATTTTTTAGGTTCGGAACGTCTTGGGTCACCAACTAACATAGTTCTGTCGTATTGAGTGAATTTTTCTTTTAAATCCATATCTTGTGACCATTGAACAAGTCCTTTTGCAATAACCATACGTGCAGCTTCAGCTTGACCCATTACTCCTCCACCAATAACATGGATATTGATATCCACTTCATTAGCTAAGTCGCCAGCTAAGGTTAATGGTTCTTGTAATTTTAAGTTAGCAAGCTCAGGAGAATAAAGTTCTAAAGGAACTCTGTTAATTCTAACTTTACCAGTTCCTTCACGAACAGTACCTCTTGCGATAGCTGTTTTACGTTTTCCACTAGTATGAATAACTTTAACCATAATTACACATCCATCTATCTAAAAGGTAGCTCCTAAAAGTTTGGAGATTTCTCCTAACTCGATACCTTTTTTAATGTTTTTGTATTCTGCTTCAGGAACTGAAGTGAGTTCTGCATCAGCATATTCAGCAGGTACGCCAACAAATGCTTTTAAACCTTTGAATGCAGTTTTACCTTTAGATTTTTTGAAAGGTAACATTCCTCTTACAGTTCTTCTAAATATATCATCTGGTCTTCTAGGATATTTAGGACCTAAGTCACGAGGGTTAGAAATACTTGCCCTGTCAACTCTTTGTTTGTATTTAGCATAAGCCCAATCCCTATTACCAGTTAACATAATTTTTTCAGCATTAATAATAATTACTTCTTCGCCTTCTAAAAGATTTTTACTAGTTACACTAGCTAATCTTCCTAAAATGCAGCCTTCTCCATCAATAATCATAATAACACCTATTCCATAATCCTAATGTTTGATCCTTTAGGATTAGATTCGATTATTTCGTCAATAGCGATGCATTCTCCACCAGCACTTTCGATTTTTTCTTGTGCTTTTGCTGAGAATTTTAATGCTACAACATCTACTTTTTCTGTTAAATTACCATTTGATAAAACTTTACCTGGTACTAAAATAGTTTCACCAGCTTCAGCATGTCTTGCAATATCAGACAAATTTACTTCAGCGGTTCTTCTATTAGACCTTTCAAGCCTTTGTGCAACATCTTTCCAGATAGCTACATCTTCACTTCTTGATTGTTCATAAAGTTTATTAATAAGTTCAATAAGGTTAGGATTAGTTTTTATAATCTTTTTAGCCATTATTTACTTCCTCCTTCTTCACTAAATCTGATAAACTTATCTGCTTTTTCACCTAATACTTCACAAGCTTTTAATAAAACTTCTTTAGGAGGCATTGATCCATCAGTTTCTATTCTAAATATGAAATCATTTTCACGATACCCTACGTTAATGTATCCGTTAGTTGAAGCTCTAACACAGCTTTTACACATAGCACAGTTTTCAATGTCCAAAATCTTAATCTTTTTAGACCTTTTGTCAGATTTTAAAACACCTCTAGGACATGCAGATGCACAGTCATAATCAATTTCCAAATCATCATTGAAAGTGATTTCAGGATATTGTTTGTAAGCACAAACAGTGGTTGGCATCCATTTTGCATGTTCTTTTCCGTATCCTACTTTTGCAACAGCTTCAATATTGAGTTCTTCGTTTTCTTTAAGTTTTACTAAAGGAATGGTATCGTATACTGGTTTAATTTTTGAGTCTGAAGATATTAAATCCTTTGAATAAACTACTTTAGGTCCTTCTTCCTTTAAAGTGAACATGATTCCATTAGTGAACTCTTCCCAATCATCATCTTCAGGTAATGATAATCCTTCAAGAGCATCAAGATCAGAAACTAAAGGAGTTAAACCAAGTCTATGAGCAAGCACCTCATTAAACATAGCGGAATCATTTCTAATAATATTTACATCTTCGATAGCTATTTTTGGTACATTTACCATAGCACATCTTCTAATTGCATTAACAAAAGGTACTTCTGCATCACGAATGATGAATACAATTTCATCATCCTTTTGACTTTTAACTTCTATCTCCATATTAAACCCATCCATCTAAACTCTTCTTCCTCTTTTACCACCAGGTCTTCCAGTACCATCGTGAGGAATTGGAGTAATATCTTCTATTTTTCCTATTTTAATTCCAGCTCTTGCTAAAGCACGGATAGTAGCTTGTGCACCAGGACCCGGACTTCTAGGTCCGTTTCCACCAGGAGCTCTTACTTTGATATGTAAACCAACGAATCCTTTTTCTTTTGCATCATCAGCAATTCTAGTTGCAGCAGCCATAGCTGCGAAAGGTGAAGCTTGTTGTCTGTCTGCACGTACAACTTTTCCACCAGACCATTGGGAAATAGTTTCAGCACCAGTAATGTCTGTTACAGTAATAATAGTGTTATTGAATGATGAGTAAATATTAGCTATACCCCATTTTTCATCTTTTGCCATAATTACACCCTCTATTCCTCAGTATTAACTTTATCAGTTTTACCATTGTTGTACTCTTCAATTTGTTTAGCTACAGGTGAAGAACGGTAGAATCCGATATCATCTTCTTGACCTTTTAAAACTACATAACTTGGTGAGTTGATTTTTTTACCATTTAAAGCTATGTGTCCGTGTACAACAAACATTCTTGCTTCTTTAGGAGTACGAGCTAAACCTTTATTGTAAACAATAGTTTGTAATCTTCTTCTTAAAATATCTTCTACATTTAAGTCTAAGATTTCTTCAAGAGCAGCGCCTTCAGGCAAAACACCAGTTCTAGCTAAGTGTCCTAATAATTCTAATTTTTCTTCTTGCATTTGATCAGTAGCAAAACCGAGTAAGTATCTTGCTTCTCTACTGTATCTTCTGACTAAAGTATCAGCTTTCCAAATTTCTTTTTTATTTTTTAAACCGTATTTAGTCATTAATTTATTTTCATTTTTAATTCTTTCCGCATTCCAAGGATGTGGTGGTGTATTATACTTTTTCCTTGATTTTCTAGGTTGTCCCATTAAAACATCTCCTTTATAAAATTGAATTTAAAATATTAAATTTCTTAAAAAAAAGTTCTATGTCTATCCGCGTGAACGTTTTACACCAACTGAAGAACTTTTTCTGAAAGTAGATTTGGTTCTTTGACCTCTAACAGGTAAACCAACTTCGTGTCTTCTACCTTTGTAACTTCTGGTCTTTTTCATTCTGTTTAAATCATCTCTTAAAGTCATATCAAGATCAGATTCAATTAAGTGAATGTCATCACCAGTTTCATAGTCTTCCCTACGGTTTAACATCCATCTAGGAATGTCAAATTTTTGAGGGTTTTCTAAAATTTCTTCAATTCTTAAAACATCTTCGTCAGCGATGTATCCAATTTTAGCATCTAAATCTAAGTCCAAAATACGGCACATAGTTTTAGATAAAGAGATTCCTACACCTTTAATTTCAGTTAAAGCTTGTTCAATGGTTTTGTTACCATTTACGTCCTTTCTTGAAATACGCACTAAATGCTTAAAATCGTCTTCCATCTTATAACCTCCATTTATAGAGCGAATCTACGAGACGTAAGTAATAGATTCGAATGTTTTGATTAACAAAACACAGTTCTTTCAACAGTTATAAACTTAGTTACTAAAATAACTAAGAGTGCAAAAATATCAGTCTAACAAGTATTTTATAAAGTTAAAAAAATATAGTTAAAAACTAATAAACGCCGAGACTGGGATTTGAACCCAGGAGGGCTGAACGCCCACGAGATTTCCAGTCTCGCGCCTTACCAGGCTAGACTATCTCGGCATAAAATAGTTAGCAAATACTTGCAAATCATATTGTCTAGAATAATATGATAAAATAATATATCTACATTCAACTATATAAAGGTATTGATTAAAAGTAGTGTTTTCCAAAAATATATTACTTATACTAATAATTAGATTGTTCTCATTAATAAACTTAAAAAAAAAAACAAGGTTTATATTCTCTATAAATAATATTAAAGATTAGTGATATCATGGATTTACTACAAACAATAGTAATTATAATAGTAGTTATATTTATTATAGTTACTTTAATACACATGTACAATAACCTTGTTGGACTTAGAAACCGTGTTAAAAACAGTTATGCACAGATTGATGTCCAACTTAAGAGAAGAAACGACTTAATACCAAATCTTGTTGAAACAGTTAAAGGTTATGCTGCTCATGAAAAAGGCGTTCTTGAAGAAGTAACAAAAGCAAGAGCAGGAGTTATGAATGCTTCATCCGTCGAAGAGACAAGTGCTGCAGATAACCAATTAACCGGCGCATTAAAATCACTTTTCGCTGTTGCTGAAAATTACCCTGATTTAAAAGCTAACAGTAATTTCCAACAATTACAAAGTGAATTAAGTGAAACCGAAGATAAAATTGCTTATTCAAGACAATTCTATAATGATGTTGTATTAAAATACAATAATGCATGTCAACAATTCCCAAGCAGCTGGCTTGCAAAAGCATTTGGTTTTAAAGCAGAAGAATATTTCCAAGCTCCTGAAGCGGAAAGGGCAGTTCCTAAAGTAGAATTTTAGATGTGAGGGATTATTATGAATGTTAAAAAAACATTTGTCATAATCTTACTTTTTTTATTATTATTTTCAACAGTAACATTCGTGTCAGCAGATGACGATAGAAGTTATTTAATAGATCAAGCAATTATAGACTTGACGGTTGAAAATAATGGCCTACTACATGTAGAAGAACAGTACGATTATTCATTTGATGGTGCTTTTAATGGAGTATACAGAGATATACCTCTGAAATCCGGAGAAAGTATTGATAATATTGAAATTTATACAGACGGTGCATATGCCGAGTATGAAGTAAGCGATGATGATGGATATAAACACTTGAAAATTTATTTATATTCCGATGAAGCACATACAAAAGGCATAAAAGATTGTGATGTAACTGTTACAATCATGTATGATATGAAAGGAGTAGTGACCCTCTTTAATGATGTTGGTGGACTTCAATACAAACTATGGGGTGAAGAATGGGATGTTCCAGTCAATAATTTGCAATCAACAATCCATTTACCAGGAGATAGTGGAAATGAATACTATTTAAATCCACAAGACTATAACGACACTTCATCATTAAAAGGAGATACAATCACAACTGAAAGTTCATATATCCCGAAAGGAGAATATTATGAAGTTCTTGTCCTAATGCCAGTTGATGATTTCACAAATGCTCCAAACGCAAAGCATGTCAACCAAGATGGTCGTGACATGATAATGAAAAACTTGGAAGACAGCATCAATGGACGTAACTTTTGGAACAACACTTATTTAGTCTTAGGATTATTATCCATTTTAAGCCCGATAGGTGCAATCTACACATATCTTAGATATGGTAGGGAACCTAAGGTAAATTATGAGGGAATATATGAAAGAGACTTACCGACAAATGATCCACCAGAAGTGGTTAATGCATTTATTGAAAATAAAATGAGCATTGGAAAACCTAATATGAAAGGTTTTGAAGCTTCGATTATGAATCTCATAGAGAAAAAAGCCCTTAAGTTGAATGTGCAGGAAGACATCGATACTGAAACAAAAGATTTGATATTAACATTTAACAGCAATGAAGGATTAAGTGAAAGTGAAAAAATCATTTTTGATACATTGCAACACTTTGCTACAAACAACATTTTAAATCTTTCAACATTAAATGGTCAATTATCCTCTGAAATCAACGGAAAATGGTTTATGGAAAAAGTTGGTGACTGGGAAGACAGCGTTGAAAATCAGATGGATGTTTCAAGATACTTTGAGGACAAAGGTACTACAATGATTAACATTATTGGAGCCCTTGGAATCATCTTTGGAATTGCAATAACAGTACTAGGATTCATAACAGAACTGAGAAATGGATTTTATTGTATGATTGCAGGTGTAATTCTAGCAATATTTTCCGTGGCATTGATGATGACACCAGCAGATATTTTTGGAAGATGGACAGAAGAGGGTAGAGTCTACTATCTCAAATGGGAAAACTTGAAGAAGTTCTTGAAGGACAACAGTTTAATTAAAGAACACCCTCCAGAATCAATAGTTGTTTGGAAGAAGTACTTAATTTATGGTGCGGCTCTTGGAGTAGCAGACAAGGTTTACGAATCCATGAAACTGCAAGTACCAAACATATCCGACTATGATGATGACATATTCATGTATCATTATTATGGAGGATATGGAATGATGAACACTGCATTTGCAACCGGTGCAAGTTCAGCAAATCCATCTGACTCAGGCGGATTCGGTAGTGGTGGAGGAGGATCCGGTGGTGGAGGTGGAGGAGCTTTCTAGCTTTTCCATTTCTTTTCTCTTTTTTAAAATACCCTTAAAAAATTACCAATCACTATTAATATAATATAAATTAGGAAAAATAGTCTTATTTTAAATTAATAAATATATGCTAAAAAAAGAAAATGGAAGATAAAATCTTCCAAGTGTTTATTTTCTACATCTTAAAGAGACATTTGAAACTAAAACAAGCAATACCAATAATATAGCAAAGATTGGATTACCTGTATTATGCATGTTATTCTCTACAGAGCCATTTTCATCAGAACCACCATTTACTGAATTAGATTCATTGTTATCTGGTCCAGGATTAGGATTAGGATTAGGACTTGGTCCTGGAGTTGGATCAACAGGAATTGGTTCAGGATCAGGAATAGGTTCTGGACTTGGTTCAGGATCAGCGATAATAGTAACATTAATTGTAGTTGAAGATGGATTATAATTATCATTTCCAGCATATTTAATTACAGCTGTTGTATTTTCAGAAGGTAAAACGACATCAGTAAATACTGCTTTACCATTTTTAACTTCAACAGTATAATTGTTACCGTTGAGAGTTAATGTAGCAGTACCATTCTGAACCGGGTTACTCTCCTCATCCACAATATCTGCTGTAATATTTACTTTATCACCCTCATGACCAGAGACATTCTTACTTGTAGTTGTAGTATTCAAAACCACTATTGCAAGAAGGATTTCAATAGTTTCAATGATTAAAGTACCTACAGAATCCAGATAATAATCATTTCCAACATAATCAACATCATAATTGAAAGTACCTACTTCCCCAGTAACCTAACATCCTTAAATATGACTTTACCATCATTAACAGTAGCAGAATACCAGTACCATCAATAGTAGATTTCACAGTACCATTAGCAACAGAAACACCAAACTCACCCACAACAGAAACCGGAATATCCATAATTGAATTAGTCTTATTTACCACTTTATCAGCACTGACAACAGTATTCAAAGGAACTACTTCCAAATCAACATTGTTTGAAGTGCATTCAAGATAAATATTTGAATTTTCATCAGGAATATATTTCGCATAGAAAGTGTAATTTCCAGTTTTGCTAGGAGTATATACAAATGATCCGTCAGGAGCACTGCTTCCAATTTTTGTACCGTTAGAAAGATAATATTCTACTGTTCCTGAAGTTATAGGAATATTGTCTGTAAGATCCTTAACAGTAAGAGTTAATTTAACAGAGTTTCCAATTTTAATTAAAGAAGAGTTAATACTTAAAGTAATATTATTTTCTTTATAAATATAAAACCCCTCTACGTAAACATGACTTGCTCCTTGAGGATTAATATCAATAGTATCATCTTTAACAACAGGAGTAACTTTACTACCATCAACAGTGTAAGTAAAATAATGTCCATCAGAATATTTATCTAAATTTAGATTTTTTATCCCAATAGATGGAATTGAAATTTTTACACTAGAAAATAATCTATCTTTAACATCAACAACAATATGGAATGTTTGGCCTTCAGTTACATATTCAGGAGCCCAATATACATGGAATTCATCAGAACCACCACCTTCAGTAGTAACACCCCCACTTACGGATTCAAAATGTGAGAGAATATTTGATACATCTTCATGAAAGGTTCTAAATCATATGTATGATTATAATGTCCAGGACTATCTGGAATGAAAGGACTACTATCAGAAGATGCCTCCAAAGCATCATCATTTGATATTGCATTAGAATCATCAGATTCATCCCCAACAACATTATCCTCATCAATAGAATCTGAAATTAAAGGCTCAACACTATCATCAGAAGAATTATCTGCAATTGAATCACTAGCGCTAACAATAGATATTGTTCCAAGTAAAACCATTATGAAAAGTGTGAATAACAACATTTTGCGTCCAATTAACTTGTGTTTAATCATTTTCACCTCCCTTTACAGTCAATAACATTATAATAATCAATTATAATGGGAGTATAAAATATTAATTTAGGCAAAAGCACAATCTTCCGATACCCCTCAACAATTATAACTCATATGAATAAATATACAATCAATTACATATAAGTTATACTTGTAATATTATTCTTACAAATATATTAAAACAAAGATATAAAAATAATTAAAATATAAACAAAATAATAATTTCCACCATAACTATATTCCACTTTGTAAATGCCTTTTTCCAGCGAAGGTAACTTGAAATTCACAATACCTTCGCTATTAGTCTTTTTAGAATAGGTTATTCCATTAATTTTGATTTTAATTATTTTTCCTGAATTAGAATCATCGTTTAAACTAGTGGATAATTTAATCTTAACTTCTTTAGTATCATTTGAACGGAATGTGTAAAAGCTAGAAGTTAATTTTGTAGATGCTTTCCTTTTAAAAATTTTAACTATGACTTTTTTGACAAACCGTCATTATTATAGGAAACAATCTTATATGTACCTGCTTTAAGTTTTTTTAAATATAAATCACATTACCATAGGAATTTGTTTTAATTTTATAAGTCTTACTGTTAATTTTAATTTTAACATATTTTTTAGCTAAAACTTTCCCATTGCTTTTAAAGAATTTTGCTGTAAATTTCTTGTTATCTCCTGCAACCTTATTGAGATTACTTGAACTTATTGTTGATAAAATTTTAAATGTTGTTGTTAACTTATACCTGTGATTGGATCTGAAGAAACAATTTTGTAGGTACCTGGCTTTAGATTTACAGATATACTTACAAAACCTTTACTGCTAGTTTTAACAGAATATGATTTTCCATTAACAGTAATTTTAACATATCTATTTGCCAAATAGTTCCCATCACTCTTAAAGAAGGTTGCACTATACTTTTTACTTCCTTTATAATATTTTGATATATTGCTAGCCTTTATTGTAGACAATACTTTAAAATTAGAAGTTAAATTACAAGATTCATATGTATCATCACCAGTAAAAACAATAGTTGATTTATAATTTCCAGGATTGAGTTTTAAATTGAAATTAGCAACACCGTTACTGTCAGTTATAGCAGTATAATTAATATTATTTATCCTCAAAGTAACAGTTTTATTTCCTAAAACAGTATTATTTGAATCTTTTAGAGTTATATGATAAGACCCTTTATAATAAGTACTAGTTGTTGGTGATGTTAACTGTGTTTTATTTTTGATAGTTTCATTTAAAGAATCATCAAGTGATGTATTTAAATGAGAATTAACATCACTTTGAATAGAATTATTATCAATAGGACTTATAGATGAATCAGTCGCATTAATATCAGCTGCTTGAATTGAATTAACTGAAACAAATATTAAAATCAAACACAAAATAAACCTATTTTTCTAATCAAAATAACAAACCTCATATATAAAATATAACAATCAACATAAAATAATATTCACAAAAGAAATATTACCTCTTTATTTAATTTAAACATTAGTATTTTAACCACTTGGGTCAAAAATACAAGAAAATTATTTCCAGAATCTTGGATAAGTATCTGGCTTCATCAATACTTTAGAAACATTAACTGCAAAACCTGAGTCAGATTCTAAAATTTCATTTGAAGTTAATAAAGAACGACCTGCACCAACTAATTCACCTTTAAGTGTAAATATTGCCACAATATCATTCTTTTGAATATTATCAGCAAGTTCTGCAATTCCACCACATGCCAAATCAGCACCATGACAAATTGCATCAACTGCAGAATCCTTAACAATGATTTTTGGTAGATAGTCCGCAGCCCTTTCCATTGGCATAATTGCTTGACGCAAGAATGAATCATCCCCATCTTCAATATAGAAATGATATGCATCAGTTACATCCTGTAATGTAACCAAATTATTTTTTTCATTGAATGAACCTACCTGTGTCCTTCTAAGTTCAGCCATATGTGCTCCAACACCCAAAGCTTCACCAATATTATGGCAGTAAGTTCTAACATAAGTTCCAGCTTCACAACCTATTCTGAATAAAACATCACGACCATCAATTTCATAAATGGTAGCATAATACACATTACGTGTTCTTAATTCACGTTTTACAGCAGATTTTACAGGTGGAAGTTGATAAATTTTACCAGTGAATTCAGCAAACACTTCACGAATTCTATCTTCAGGCACATCTTGATGGAATGTTAATAAACATACATATTCCTTAGGAGCAGTCAATAATAATTGAATCGCTCTGGTTGCATCATCCAAACCAACAGGTAAAATTCCAGTTACTTTAGGATCTAATGTTCCACCATGTCCTGATTTTTCCAACGGTAAAATTCTTTTAACCCAAGAATCAATTTCATGAGAAGTTGGACCAGATGGCTTATCTAAATTAATAACTCCTTTAGAAATATATTCAGAAATTTCTCTTTCCTCCGGTTTACATCCAAACTCAGGAGAAGTAAAACTTTTAGACTTGACTACCATATTGAACTTCATAAAATAAACCCTTGAATATTAAATAAAAAAATAGTTAAATAAAAAAAGATATGAATAAATTAAATTATTCATTTAAATTTATAAGCCAGCTAAAGCTGCTTTGATAGATTCTGCATCACCAGAAACATCGATAGAATCTGCAGTTGGTTCTAAGTGAGCGATGTTACATCTTCTGTTTTTTACAGCTTCACCAATTACTTCTACAAAGTTTTCATCGATAATTTCAACGATTGCGCATTTTTCGCCTGCTTCTCTACCAGCAGTTTTAACACATACTCTACCTACTTCGATTGATGCCATTTATATCACCTTTAATGTTGTTGTAATGATTTCTGATATGCTTTCTGGATCAAAGCTATCAGTATTTATAATTAAATCATAGATTTCCATATTACTGATATCAATATTATGGATTTCTTTGTATCTTAAAACTTCGCTTTCTTCACGAATAATAATTTCGCTTTTAGCTACATCAACAGATTTGTTCTCTCTTTCAGCAATCCTTTTGGATCTAACATCAAATGGAGTCATTAAACAAATTCTCAAATCAGCATTATCAACAAAAAATGCAGACAATCTTCCTTCAAGAATCAAATTATCTGTAGACTTAGCTTTTTCAGCTTGACGCTTATCAATTTCCTTATCTATTTCATCATTACCTTCAGCAAATTCACTGAATTCAAGAACACTCATTCCCCTCTCAGCAGCCATTTCTCTAAAGATAAAACCTGCAGAAATATAAGGAACATTCAATTTTTCACTTAACACTTGGGCAAGTGTTGTTGTTCCAGTTCCAGCTAACCCGCCGATTGTAATTATCATTATTTTCTAGCCTCGTTTTTGAAAAGTTTACGAGCACAAGCTGAACATAAGTACCCACCGTATGGACGGCTAGGTCTTTTAGCGGTTTTTGATAATTTTCCAATTTCATATGGACGTCCACGAGGAACACCATGTAATACTGCACCACATTCAGCACAAACATGCTTAGATGGTTTTTTCTTTTTGTATCTTAAAACATTTTCTCCACCAGGAGTGTTTTTATGAACTCTTTTATATGATCTTGATCTGAACCTATTAGCAGGCATTTAATCACCTATAATAATTTTTAATAATTTGAATAATTGTGTAATAGCGTATTCAAAATAGAATATTTATATATCTATTACTCATTATTTATAAAGGTATAGTTTTTAGGGTTATTTAGAACCCTTGTTTGAATCCTAGGAATTTTCTTAATATTTGACTCATGCCAAAAGTACAAATCATATACCATAACAACCAACCAATTCCATATGGAATGGTAGCTTCACCACCATAGAAAATACTACCTACAACATGCCAAAGTGGAGTTAAAGTAACCCAATAAACAGTAGTTGGTAATATTACTACTAAATCATTAATTGCAGATGCTCTCATCCAAAAGAATATTAAAATAATTGGGACAAAAGTAACAATCATTGGTTTGAATTGTTCTGACATCATTGCAGTATTTTCTTTCATGATTTCAGTTTGTCTAGCTTGGAGTTCAGCAAGTTTTTTACCGTCTCCTCTTTTTTGAGCATCTCTAAGTTCTTTATTGAACTCTTTCATTTTTAATTGTTTTTCATTTAATGCATCTTGATCAACCAAATACTTATTAGCAACAGTTGTAATTAAAGATACAATGAATGCAATAATCAATACAGTTAAAGCTGGATTGCTTGGATTTGGATCCATAGCAAGAATCGGATTGAAAATAGCGTTTAAAACACCGTAAACCATTCCCATAATATCAAACATAATATACCTCTATTAATAATTTATAAATTTAAAACATCAACTAATTTTGAAACAGATGAATCTAAATGATTATCATGGTTTTCTACGATTTTAACAGTAGCACCTGTTAAAGTTGCATAAGCCATAGAAGTTGCTCTGTTCATTTCTTGATGTAATTGAATTTCTTTAGCTTTTTGAACATCTCTTTGACGAGTTTCATCATTTAATCTTCTGTAAATGATTTCATCAGCGTTAGCTTCAATTAAAATAAAAAGATCTGGTTGTAATTGTTCTAAAACCCAAATTGGGAGACCTGGTAAAAATCCTGCAGGTGTGTTAATAGTACAATGAGTATCTACAATAACATTATCATTTTCAGATCTTTGTTTAATTTCTTTAGCTGCTTTAGCTTGAATTTCTTTTTGTGTTTCAGCTGGTAATTTTCTTAAAGAATCTCTATCTTCAACAATATTTTCCTTAATAGCAATTTCAGTCATTATGTCCCCATAATTTAAGTGAACATATTCAACTTTTTCTAAAGCTTTATTAAGTAAAGTTGTACTTCCAGAACCAGGAATACCGGTTAATACTACTAATTTCATTTTAATCCCCCATATTGTTAAAAGAAAAAAAGGAGAAATTAATCTCCTCCTAAAACTTTCCTTAAAACAGGATTTGCGGACATAAGTTGCTCTTGAGCCATTTCTTCATAAAGTTTATGGAGAATACCTACAGTAAGCAATACACCAGTACCTCCACCTAAAGCACCAGTTAAATCTGCAAGGAAAGCAATAAGACCTACATAAATACCACTGATAATGGTAAGTGCAGGAATATATTTTTTCAAAATTTTATATAATTGACGTTTACTACTTCTGAATCCAGGTATTTGAATACCAGATTTATGAAGTTGCTCAGAAATCTTTTTAGCATTTAATCCGCTGATTTCTACCCATAAGTATGAGAATAACATACAACATGCAATGAAGAATACTGCATATACAAGAACGTGAATAGGTTCTGTAATAAACATGGTTAAGTTAGGTGTGGACAATAACCAAGCAATACCATCAACAGCTTTACCATTTTGAAGATGTCCTAAAATTGGAACACCAATTTTTTGGAAAACATTTGCAAATAAAGTAACATTTACAAGTAATGCACTTGTTAAAATTACAGGCATATTACTTGAGTAAACAAATTTTAATGGATATTTACCAACAGATCCTCTAATTCTACCGTGACCTTTAACTTGACCATGAGAAATAGGGATTTCCACTTTCATTGATTCACCATACAATACAACTAAGAATACAATAATGGTTGCAATTAATGGAATCAATATTGAAAAGTCAAAAGTACCAGCAGAAGCTAGTTGGATAAATTTAGGAATAATACCTGCTAACAATCCGTCAGAACCATTTAAGATACTGAATGTACCTACAATAATAGCTTGACATACACCAGCTGCAATGAATAAACCAATACCACTACCGAATCCCCATTTTGAAACAACTTCATCAAGGTAAATAATTACTAATGCACCAACAACAAGTTGAGCAATTAATATCAAGGTATAAGAACCATCCATAGGAACTAAGTTACCAGTTAATACCAAAACACTTGCTTCGAATACTGTAAAAACAATGGAAAGAATCTTTTGAGTAGCTTGGAAATGTGATTTATCCTTATGAGAAGACAAATCTAAATCCAAAAGATTTGAACCAACTAATAATTGTAAAACAATAGATGCAGTAACAATCGGACCAATACCTAAAGTAAGAATAGAACCGAAACTTCCTGCCATAACTGCTCTTAACTGAGCAAATGAATCAATAGCTCCAGGAGCTAACCCATATAACGGAATTTGAGTTAATATAAAATATAAAACTAAAACAAGAGCAGTCCATTTGAGTTTTTCATTGAAGTCTTCTCTGTGAACAGGAGATTTAACTTCAGGGATAACTTTAAAGACAGGCTCTAAAAATTCTAGTGCGGACATTTTTTTCCTCTAATAATAAAAAGAGAAAAAAGCTATAATTCTATAGCTTCTCCTCCTAATTCTTCAATTTTTTCAACAGCAGATGCTGAAAATTGAGGAGCTGAAATTTTGAAAGTTTTGGTAATTTTACCTTTACCTAAAACTTTGTCGTAACCTAATTCAGTTACATCAATTACAATAGCACCACCATCTTGAGATGCTTTACCGCTTGCGAGTAATTTATCAGCTTGTTCTTCTAAGTAGTTTAAATTAACAGCATTGACTTTATTAATCATTTTTTGAGGTCTTTTGAAACCGTGTTTACCAAAGTGGTCACGATCGTGGATTACAGTCCAGGTCCAGTGTTGTTTACCCATACCTGCTTTACCTTTACCACCTTTGTTACCTGCACCTCTACGTTTTTTGGTACAGCCTCCACCGTTGGATCTAGAACCTCTTTGTTTGTTAATTTTACGTTTTGTTCTAATCATAAATATACACCTGATTTAAAGCATTTTCTTTGCGAGATCTTTAATATTTTCTCCCCTGTAACCTAAGGATCCGCCTTCTTGTACGGATAAACGAATGTCTTCGTATCCTTTTCTAGGAGGGTGTAAACGGAATACAGGTTTGATTCCTACATCAGCTAATTTAACTTTAGCTTCAACAACTGCTTTAGCTAAATCTGCGATGTCTTTGTAATCAGTATTTTCAGCAACGTATTCGTCAGTAACTTTTACATTACCTGGGAGTCTACCTCTTTTAGCGATGATAGCAGCTAAACAATCTGCATCAACTTCACCCCAGGTGATGTAATCCTTAGCTTTTTGAAGCATACCTTCGTAACTAGGGTTTTCATCAACGAGTACTGCGTGGCTGATTCTGTTAAGTCTTAACATATCTAAGGTGTCAGCAATATTTTGGATAACACCAGTAGTTCCTCTAACTCTAATAACTAAAAACATATAATCACCATTTAGTAGTTAACGCCCATTTTTTTGAGGTCTTCTTGACTTGCTTTTACATTACTTAATTCTTTTAAAGCAGCAAATACTGCATTAGCGAAGTTTACAGTAGTTTGAGTTTGTCCGAAAGATTGAGACCATACATCATGAATACCAGCAAGTTTTAAGATAGTTTTACCAACATCACCAATTACTAAACCTACTCCTGCAGGTGCAGGGATTAAGTTTACACTTACACTACTGGTTTTACCTTGTACTTTGAATGGTACTGTGTGTTCTCTTCCACATACACAACCCCAATCTCCACAACCTCTTCTTACTTTAATAAGATTGTATTTAGCGTTGTCTACAGCTTTTCTAATAGCAGGACCAACCTCTTTAGCTTTACCTTGGCCTAATCCTACGTAACCATTTTTGTTACCTACAGCAACAATTACTCTGAAATTAACTTTTCTACCAGATTTGTGCATCCTTTGAACTAAGTTAACATCCATTACTTCTTCTTCTAAATCAGGAATTAATGCATCGACAATTTCTAATTCCATAATAGGGAGACCTTTTTCGAAGATTTCATCGATATCAGTAATGGTTCCATCTTTAACTAAGGTACCTAATTTAGTTTTAGGTTCCCATTCATCAATATTAAAACTCATACTTATTCCTCTGCCTCATCAATATTTTTAATAGTTTCTTCAAAGTTTGCAGGTAAATCTTTAGGATCGAGACCTCTTTCGAAATACTTTGAGAATTTTTTAGCAACTTCTTCTGCATCTAAGGATTCTGCATATGCAGCAATGTGTCCTCCATTAATACGGTCTTCATCTGGGAAGATGAAATCACCATGAGGGACTTCTAAACCTGCATCAACAGCACCTTGGAGAGCTGCGAAGATTTTGGATCCTTTAATTGGGGATTTTAAACCAATGTCTAAAATTGCATTTTCAACACCTTGAGCTAAAGCTCTTTTAGCACAGAGATAAGCGGTTAAATAGAATGCAGTAATGTTTCCAGTGTGTCCTAAGTAACCGTATTTTGCTAATTGTTTACTTACAGCTGAAGCAACAGTTAAATCTCCTTCAGGAGCGTAATTGATAACTTGAACAGTAGCATGAGAGTTAGAAACTCTAACAACTAAACGAGCTTTGTCGTAGTTAACTAATTTCATTCTTGCTGCGTAATCAGTTTTACCTTCTCTTCTTCTTCTGAAAGCTACTTTATAGTTAGTTCCATGTGCCATGTTTACTCATCTCCTTTAATTAAATCATGGTCACGGGCATAGTTTCTCATGTAAGATTTACTTCTGAATGCGCCACCCTTAGCCATTTTGTATAATTTACGGTAGGTAGTAACATCAATTACTTCTTCTTCACGCATTTCTTTAAGATCTTTCCTTAAAGCTCTGATGGTAGTCATCCAAGCTTTTTTCTTAGGAGTACGTGCTTTTTTAGCTCCTTTAATACTACCTCTACCTTTTCTTTTTCCTTTTGCTTTTTGTTCTTTAATTTTTTTAGATCTGTAGCTACTAATACCTTTTTGAGGTTTAGCTTTAATAGCTCCATCATTAATTAACTGCTTTACACCTTCCCTAGTGATCGCCATAGAAACTTCTTCTAATCTTTCTGGGTCAATCCATACACGATTAAGTCCTACTTTGAGGATGCTAGCAGCTAATCTTTTTTGAGTTGTAAGATTCATATATATAATCCTCCATACAGCATAGCTGATTTAGATATTTTATCTAAATTCCCTTTTTTTAATTTAATAATTTAATAGTCATATCAATTCATAAAACCCCGGAATTGATTGACTTATAATTATGATTTATTTATTTAAAACTTTAATACCAAGTTCTAATGCTTTTGCGAGCATTAAATCTTTTTTCCTTTTCCCGATAGAAGCACTTATTCTTGCAGCTTCAGTAGCTGGGTCTAAGTCTTCTAATTCTTGCATATTGTGAACAAGAACATCTTTGAATCCTGAAGGGTGTAAATCCCTAATAGCTCTAGGGGTTCTGTAACCAATTGCTGGCATATCAGGTTTACCAGCTTCATATCTTCTCATTTTACTGGTTTTACCTCTAGGGCGTCTCCATTTGATTCCAAGTTTTTTATAACGAGCATATTCTTGTCTTTTAAATCTTTTATTAGCCATTTAAATCACCAAATTTATTCTTTGCTAATTAAGTA
The DNA here is from genome assembly GCA_022775905.1 of Methanobrevibacter sp. Classification (NCBI taxonomy): domain Archaea; kingdom Methanobacteriati; phylum Methanobacteriota; class Methanobacteria; order Methanobacteriales; family Methanobacteriaceae; genus Methanobrevibacter; species Methanobrevibacter sp. The sequence goes on along the minus strand of JALFJX010000025.1, from coordinate 26,686 downwards.
TATTCCATCTTGGAATACTCTAGGATCTCTTCCTTTAATTTTAGTTGCTTGTTCTAAGTTAGCCATAGTTTGACCAACATGTTCCTTATTAATACCTGTAACTGTTACCGCATCACCTTTAACTGCTACTTTAGAAGAACCTACGATTTTAGCAGTTCTTGGGTGTCTTTCCCCGAGGAAGTTGTCAATTACTACAGTATCTTTTTGAACTTTTACAGTCATTGGAAAGTGAGCAAATACGATTTTCATATGGTAAGTAAAACCATCAGTAACACCAATAATCATATTGTTAATGTGTGCTCTTGTAGTTCCAATCATTGCTTTATCTTTCTTTTTAGGAAATGTTGTTTCTAAAACAACAACATCTTCTTCTTCTTTAATACTTACATTAGGATATGTAAATTTTCTGGAATCTTCTCCATTAGGTCCTTTTACAGAGACCTCGTTATTATTAATTATAACTTCAACGCCTTCAGGGATTGCAATTTCTTCCCTTATAGCTGCAGCTACTACCATATTATCACCTAATACATGTAAGCCAACAAACGTCCACCGATTCCTCTTTCTTTAGCCTCATTGTGAGTCATAATTCCTTGAGGAGTGGTTACGATTAAAATACCAAAGTTTTTTGCTGGCAAATATCTTTTTTCAAATTTTTCAAATTCATCTTTCTTAACAGCATGACGAGGTTTGATAACACCACATTTGTTAATGTTACCGATTAATTCAACAGTGAATTTACCTGCCCTATTGTCATCAACATATTCAAAATTACCAATATAATTCTCTTTTTGCATTGTGCTTAAAACTTGTCCAATTAATTTGGAAGCAGGAGAAATAACACAAGAACCATTTACTTGTAATTCGTTATTTCTAATGTTAGTTAAAGCATCAGCGAGAGGATCCATAAGACTCATAGTAATTACCTCTAATTATATTTTTTAAATCCAATTTTAGGAGCAATTTCCCTAAAACATTGTCTGCATAAATTTAATCCGTATCTACTAATCATAGCGGAGTGATCTCCACAACGACTACATTTTTTAGCAGCTTTTCCGTATTTTCTTGGCAAAATTATCACCTTATTCAGTTACGTAATTTACTTTGAAATTTTCTTCCATAAATTTCATAGTTTCTTCTTTAGAAATTCTATGTTTTTGAGGAACTTTCTTTTGTTGGATTTTTCTTTTAGAAATTCTGTAACCAGGTTTTTCAAAAGTAACAGAAACGTTCATACCGAAAATACCAATATCTGGGTTATATCTCATACCAGGAATATCAATATGTTCTTTAATACCAAAAGAAAGGTTTCCTTGTGCATCAAATTGAGTAGGTTTAATATTTCTACTAATTCCTTCTAATACCATATCAATAGCTTTATCTGCTTTATCTCCACGTAAAGTTAATTTACATGCGATAGGTTGTTTTTTCCTAATTCCCCATTCTGGGTTAGTAACTTTGGAAAAAGTTTTAACAGGAGTTTGATCGAACATACTTTCTAAGAGAGAAATAGCACGGGATAATTTTTCACCTGCTTCTCCTACACCAATACTTACAGTAGCTTTTTCGATACGTACTTCGTTCATTGGGTTCATTGATTAACCTCCAATAAATCGATTACAGGTGCATCAGTACCAACTACAAATGCATATTCTTTTAAAGTTAAGAATTCATCATTAGCACTATTTTTAATAATAATAGTGTTAGGGTTAGTAGATTTGTTTTCGATGATTTCAGATACAGTACCTAATTCACCAGTGTGTTTACCACCAGTAACAAGGATAGTAGCTCCTTCTTGTAAAGGATATACTTCAACAATTTCTTGTTCAGGTACTTTTAAACAAATTACATCTCCAACAGAGTAAGCATCTTCTTCAATGATAACGTTTTTACCATCATGAAGGTTTAATTGAGTTTTTCCACCTTTAATAGTGGTTTTATTAACAATTTTGGATAATTTAGCACTTGCGTCTTCGATTAATTTTAATTGTAATCTTCCTTTTCTATCTAAAAGAACTCTATAAGATTCCTCAGTTTTAGGAATGTCAAGAACATCCATAAATCCTACTGGGAATTTATAATCTTTAACAACAATTCCATTTACAGAAACGTTACCAGAGTTGATGATTCTTTTTGCTTCTCTAGCATTGTCAGCTAATTTTAAAACATCTCTAATAACTAAAGTTAATGGAATAGATTTGCTAATGGAGTGAGAACCTGCGGAAGGTTTTACAGTCCAAGTATCTTCTTTAGGATGAATAGGCCAAGATTTAGGTGCTTTGTATCTTTTAAGATGTTTTCTAGATCCCATTTTAGCCATATTAATTATCTCCTTTATTTTTAATTCTTCTATCGTCGTCTAAATCTGCATCAATAATTACTAAGTTAGATGGATCAACTGGAAGGAAAGTAGCAGTTCCATCAGGTTTGGATAAAGTAACTTCTTCAATAGTAACTTTGTAAGAAGTGTAATCTACAGTGAGAACTTCTCCTTCATGTCCTTTAAAGTCTCCACGGACAACTCTAACTTTGTCTCCTGTTTTAACAGGTAAAGATTTTTTACCGACTTTTTCCCTTAAATCTTTACTTACAGAAGCACTTAAGTATTTACCACGTGAGTGAGCAGGAGCAGTATAACGAGCTTTTCTTTGTTTTCTTGGTTGAATTGACATTTTTTCACCTATACTAAAATATTAGCCGCACTACCTACACTAGGCCATCTGTCAGCTGCTTCTTTAGCAACAGGACCTCTAATTTCAGATCCTTTTAAAATTCCTTCTGGAGTAATAATAACAGCAGCATTATCTTCAAATTTAACACGAAGACCATCAGCACGTCTATATTCCTTTTTTTGTCTAACTACAACTGCGTTGACAACTTCTCTTCTCATGTCAGCAGTTCCTTTTTTAACAGAAGCAACAACTAAGTCTCCAACACCAGCAACGTCGAGTCTTCTTCTTACACCTTTGAATCCTTTTACGGAAATGATTTCGATTTCACGAGCACCAGTATTGTCAACACATTGGAGAGTTGCTCCAATTGGTAATGCTTTAGTTACGCTTGAGGTTAATGGTTTCATAATATTTACTCTCCTTTAACTTCAACTAAAACAAAATGTTTAGTTTTACTTAATGGTCTACATTCTGCAACTTTTACAGAATCACCAACATTCACATGTAAGCAATCAGGTTTGTGAACATTGATTTTAGATTTCCTTTTTTCGTATCTTTCATATTTTTTAATGAATTTATAGTAACTACGTTCAACAGTAATAGTCCTTTCTGCTTTGTTACTTACTACGATTCCTTCGAGAACTTGACCTCTTACAGCTAAAGTTCCGTGAAAAGGGCAGTTAGGATCATTACATGTAGTTTCTGGTTCTTGAACGTTAAGCCCAACCATATTATCACCATTTATATTTTTTTAAATCTTTTTTTTATTCTATCTTCAGGACGAATAGACAAAATATTACCATCAATTTCAACTTTTTCCCCGTTAGGAAGTTCAAACACGAAAAATGTTCCATTTTTAGGAATCATTTTTTCGCTGTTATCCTCTTCTTCAATATTAATGGTATTTTTTGTCTCATCAATAACTGTTCCTTTTAAATTAAGAGAAGGATTCTTCGGATTAACAGCATGAACTTTTAATCCAATAAATTCATGATGCACTAAATTATTTGAAGTAATCATATTCAGTCATCTCTTAATATAACATTTACAATAAATTATGCAGAATCACAATAATTTAATTGAAAAACATATCGAATAGATGAATTATCTTCTTTTCTTATTATTCTTTTTAGATTCACGAATCTCAATAGTATCAGATGAAAAACCCAAGTCAGATAAAACTTTTTTGACCTTAACTTTATGATCACCTTGGAGTTCTATTTGACCGTTTTTAGCGGTTCCACCACAAGCACATTTTGCTTTAAGGGTTTTTGTGAGTTCTCTGATATCGATGTCATGTTCATCTATACCTTCGATAATAGTCATGAGTTTTCCAAATCTTCTTCTAACAGTAAAAACTTTTAAAGATTGAACTTCACGTGCAATTTCTTCACAAACACAAAGTTCTTCAGGAAGCCCACATACATCACAAATTTTTGACATTTAATTCTCCCTTTGTTTTTCGTTCATTATTGTAAGAACACGAGCAATAGTTCTTTTTAATTCTCTGATTTTTCCAGGGTTTTCATTTACCCCAGCAGCTGCACTTTTAGAAATGTTTTTGGATAATTCAGCTCTGAGTTCAACTAATTTTTCTTGAATCTCATCAACTTCCATGTCCCAAATTTCTTTACTTCTTAAAATCGCCATTGTTCCAACTCGTTTAAGATTCATCCTCTACTTCTTCAGTAGATTCTTCTTCGACAACTTCTTCTAATTCGTCGAGATCTTCAACTTCTTCAATGATTTCTTCTTCAATGACTTCTTCAGTTTCAACATCGATTTCTTCTTCGACAACTTCACCATCTTCTTCGATAATCATTTTAGGAGGAAGAATTTCAACGGAATCAGGTAATACAGTTTCTGGAGGCATGATTCTTACATAAATACCTAAAACACCAGGTTTTAATTGAGCGGTAGCAAAACCTTCTTCAACTAATCTGATTGAAGGTTCACCACATTTTTTGATGTATCCTTCAACGAATTTAGCTACAGCAGATCTAGAACCTCTAATTTTACCAGAAATAGTTACTTCTACACCTTGAGCTCCTGCACCCATAATTCTACGAATGGTTGAGTAAGCAACTCTTCTGAAGTGCATACCTCTTTGTAACATATTGGATATTTTGTAAGCCATGATTTTAGGGTTAAGTTCAGGAACTTCAACTTCTTTAACTTCAATTTGAGGATTGTCTAATCCGAATTCAGTTTTAAGAGTGTTGGTAATAGCTCTAACATTTTTTCCTCCTCTACCAATAACCATACCAGGTCTTTCTGCGTAAACAACAACCATGGTTCCTAAAGGAGTAATTTGAACTTCCATACCCCCGTATCCAGCTCTTTCAAGTTCTTTTTCTAAGTATTCGTCAATTCTGGTTCTTCTAAGGCCCTCTGTGACAAAATCTTTTTCTATCATTAGTTAGCCTCCTGCAATACAATTTGAATATGAGTAGTAGGTGTGTTGAATGGAGTCATTCTACCGAATGCTCTTGGGATATATCCAGGAATTACAACACCTTTGTGGCTGGAGATATGTTCAATGACTAATTTTTCAGTGTCCATACCTTTGTACTCTGCGTTAGCTTCTGCATTTTCTAAAACTTTTAAAACTTGTTCAGCAGCTTTTACAGGGTATCTACCGGATGCCCAACCTTTGAGTCCTTTTCTGTGACCAACTTTTTTGTTGTGTCTTTTGAAAGGAACTGCTTTTTTCATTTCAATAACATCTGCTAAGTAAGCTTTTGCTTTACCTACTTCCATTCCTCTGATTGCGCTGCAAATTTCAACACAGTGTTTTGGAGAAATCTTAAGAGATCTTGCCATAGCACGTGCAGTTTTTGCTTCATCAACTTCTTTATTATAAGCATATTTGTTAGCCATGTTTTAATCTCCTTATTTAAGTGGTACAAACATGGATGATCTGGTAGCACCCATACCTGGGTCTCCGTGTTGAACTCTTTTTCTTGTTGGTGCGTATTCACCAAAGTAATGACCAATCATTTCTGGTGCAATTGTGACTTCAACAAAATTTTGACCATCATAAATACCGAAAGTGGTTCCAACCATTTCAGGTATAACAATCATGTCTCTGCAATGGGTCCTAATAACAACAGGACGACCATCTTTAGTTCCTTCTTTATTTAATTTTCTCATTTTATCCAAAACAATTTGTTGTCTTGGTAAGAATCCTCTTTTTAAAGATCTTCTTTGTCTTGCAGGGAATAATTCCATTACTTCTTCTAAAGACAATTTTTGAAGCTCTTCAAGAGTATAACCTTTATATTTAAATATTTTTCTTGCCAATGAAACACCCTCTATCTATCTTTTTAAACCTGTTCTCTTAGCTGCAATTGAACCAACTTTTCTTCCTGGTGGTGCATGTCTTGAAACAGTAGTTGGACGACCAGGATGTTGTCTGTTACCTCCCCCGTGAGGGTGGTCTACAGCATTCATTGCTACTCCTCTAACAGTCATGAATTTCTTACCTTTAGCTTTATAAGCATGCCATCTTTTACCAGCTTTAAGGAATGGTTTATCTTTTCTACCTCCACCAGCAACAACACCGATACTTGCACGGCATTTAGGGTTTAAGTATTTTAATTCACCAGATGGTAATTCAACAACAGCTTGGTTTGCGTCATGAGTAACTACAGAAGCGTAAGTTCCAGAAGATCTTACAAAACGTCCTCCGTCACCAGGAGTGTTTTCAATATCATAGATTGGAGTACCTTCAGGAATTTCAGCAAGTGGTAAAGTGTTACCAAATTTGATAGGAGCAGAAATACCACATTCAATTTCATCATCAATTTGAATGCTTTCAGGTGCTAAGATATATTTCTTTTCACCATTTTCGAATTTTACTTCTGCAATAGGAGCGGTTCTTGCTGGGTCATGTAAAATGTCAATGACTTTACCTTTGAGGCTACCTTCTTTTTCTAATGCATCGTAAGATCTGTATCTAATTTTATCTTTGAAACGATGAGAAGCAACACGGTGTGCAGGAGTTCCTCTTCCTCTTCTTTGATGTATTAATCGTTTTCCCATTCAAATTCCTCCTTAGAATACACCTATTCTGACAGCAAGTTCTTCTGCCATTTCTTCTTCAACAAGTTTGATGTATGCTACTTTTACACCTTTAGTAGTAATGTGAGTATTAACTTTAGCTACTTTTTCTTCGTATAAAGCTTCGAAAGCTCTTTTGATTTGACCTTTGTTAGCTTCACGATTTACGACAAAAGTAATTTCGTTATTTTGATCAATTAAGTTCATGGTTTTTTCAGTAACATGAGGTTTAATAATAATTGAGTATGCATTCATAATAATCACCTATTTTTCCAAATTATTGGAATAAACCTCCTAATTTTTCAACTGCTGATTTAGTGTAAATGGTAAGTCTTCCTGCATGGGTACCTGGTGCTAATAATTCAGCATTTAAGTTTTCAACAACCACTACGTCTACACCAGCGTGGTTTCTTGCACCTAAATGGATACCTTTATCTTCACCAACAACTACAAGAGGTCCTTTTACTTTTTTGTATTTTCTTCCTCTAGTTTTACCTCTACCAGCTCTGATTCTTTTTCCTTCTTTAGCACGTACGACATCATCGTAAACACCTAAGTTTTGGAAAATTTCACGAGTTTGTTTAGCAGTTTTTACAGCTTCGATTTCATCTTCAACAATAATAGGAACTTGTTCTAAATCTGCAACTTTGTGACCTCTGTTTTCAACAATATCTTTATTAGTAGTTGCTGCAACAGCAGATCTGATTGCAAGTCTTCTTTCTTTTATGTTGATTTTTTCATGATGATTTTTCTCAGCTCTAGTAGGATGTGCTTGTCTACCACCAATTGCCATTGGTACGAATGCTGCTTTAGAACCGTTTTTAATCCTAGGTACTCTAGCAGTTCCTCTACCGGAACCCCATCCTTTAGCAGATGTTCTTTTACCCGCCATAGGATCGTTACCCCAAGGTTGTACTCTAGCGGATTGTGCGGAGAGTACAGCTCTTTTGATCAAATCTGGTCTGTATACTTCATCAAAAATAGCTGGAAGTTCGATTTCTTCTTTAACTTCCCCATTAATAGAATAAACGTTAACTTTCATGATTATACCCCTTGTTTAGATTTTGTACTTATGTAATTAATTTGAGGGATATCCTCAGCTTTATTATTAGGTCTGATAGGTTGTCTTAAGATTACTAACCTTTTAGAAGGTCCAGCGAGGGATCCTTTAACTAAAACATAATCGTTTTTGACAAGTCCGTATTTTACAAATCCACCATCAGGGTTGATTTGGTCAACTTCATCTGCTGATGCGATTTTTAAAATTCTTTTATTGAATTCAGTTCTTTTATGGTATCCCATTTGACCTGCTTGAGCTACAGTCCACATGGTTCTTCTAGGAGTCCAAGGTCCGATAGAACCTACGTGTCTACCTTTACCTGCTCTTACAGCTTTACCATATTGAATTCTAATTCCCCATCTTTTAACTACACCTTGGAATCCTTTTCCTTTGGTAGTTGCGATAGCATCAACAAATTCACCTTCGTTGAAGATTTCACTAGCTTTAACTTCATTACCTAATAATTCTAATGCAGTATTTAATTTTTCTTCGACATTGGATCCACCAATACCACATTCGAATATATCTGGTTTTTTCTTAGGTACGCTAGTTACTTTTGGATTTGTGTGTACTAATACCCTAATTTCTTCTGTGTTTTCTAATGCACCTTGTATTTTTGCAATAGCTTCAGATTTATTGTATTCTTTAGGAAGAGAAATTTTCCTTGAAAGTTCTTCATCTAAATTGTCTGCAAGAACTTCGGTGATTACTTTCAATCCACGAGAAGTTTTTTCATAAGCTCTAATTCCCATTACTACGACTGGAGGTACTTCCAATACAGTTACTGGAGTGAAAACTTCCATACCTTGGGTAGGGGAGTTTTTATCGGAATCAGTCATGATAACATGAGTCATACCGACTTTATAACCTGCGAGGCCGAGTAATTTTGGTTCATCAATTTGAGGCCAAGATTTTACTCTAGGGGTTTCTTTAGCTGCTCTTTTCCTTGGACTAAAAGCAACAGACCCTTTTCTTGGCTGGTGATGTCTTACCATTTAATTTAACCTCCTTATTAATATTTTTCCTTATTTTTAAATTATTTTAATTTTTTATAGCTTAATAATCAATTTAATGACTATTAATAAGTTTTAACAAGATCATAATAGTTATAATCCCATCGAGTTAATAAATAGCTGTAAGCAAGCCTACAACTAGATAAATATTAAATTTTAATATACTCTATTGAGTTAAATCCAATTGGAGCACAATAAAAAATATATTCAATGTATAAATAATTCTGTGCTAAGATTATTTTTAGAAAGTCCTAAAAATATCCATGTATAAAAAGTTGAGCAAGTTATCTATTAGAGTGTAAAACTAATAAATCACGAGAATTAAAATCTCATACAATTGAATAAAGAAAGTGTAGCGACAACAGCCTCTTCGCTTCTAACAGTTTCAGTTCCTTGTCCAGGAATGGTATTTAATTTAATTAAATCCCAGTTTGGATTAGAAACATCTTCTTGAATTGAAGAATATGGGCCACCAAATAAAATAGCAATACTTTTAGATTCATCCAATTTTGGTTTTAATTCATCAAAAATAGAATTAATATAATCTCCATATCTTGTAGTTTCTACAACAAGATCAGGTTTAATTAATTTTAAGCTATTTTTAAGACTCTTAGTAGAAGATATAACATTATATCCCCAGTAAACGTCATCTGGTTTATCAGGTGTGACTATTACTTCTTTCTTAGCAATTTTAGTAATCTTAAAGTCAAAAATTCTTTTAACAGAAAGTTGCTCTTTACAGAATGCAAGTTTGTCCATACCTATATCCACGTAAGTTCCCTTCTTATTTCTCTTAACAGTAAACCCTTGTCTATAATCGCCCACGTCTGGTTGACTATTAACAGGATGATAAGGAGTCCTAAGAGGTGGAAGAATTCCAACATGCTTTAATTCTGATCTTATAGGAAATGCTTGTTTCCTCAAGTATTGAGGAGTATTCATATAACTCAAAATTTCTGCAATAAACTCTCCATCCATTTCTCCTTCTTCATTTTTAACATTGTCATCATTATAAATAACAACATTGTCTGCTTGAAAAATAGCTAAAGCTCTGCCTAAAATGCCTACTTTATAAGTACGAATTTTGAGATCTTTAGACTCAGAAAGAAATGAATTTGGAATAAATATAGATAGCTCATCTTTATACATTATATTAAAATATGTAATATAAAGTATATAAAGATTTCCCTACATTTATATATCACTAATTAAATTTACACATTTACATAGATATTATATCAGTTATAATATCCGTAGCTTCTTATGCTACCAACTTTTTTATACTCAGAGAATATATTAATATAAAGTATGTAATACCCACTATATAAATGTATTGTTTTTTACAGTAAAAATAGAAAAAAATGGCCTTAAAATAAAATTATTAGCCAAAATATTGTTTGTTTAAGAACAAAAACCAATGAATTCAAAATATTAATTTTTTTACGAAGATAATAAGATAAATGAAGATCAATTAGCTCCATTTATACTTTCTTCCATTAAACGAATCACGTCAACTTTATTGACAAGAGTTTTAGGTAATTCATCACGATATTCAAACTCTTTTGGAAGTGCATATTTAGCAATGTTCTGCTTACAATAATTGTAAATGTTTTGTTTCACTTCATCGGTAGGTTCAATACCATCTTTCAATACAATGAATGCCTTTGCAACTTCCCTTTTATATGGATGAGGTATTCCAATAACAGTTGAAACACTAACATTAGGATGTGCATCAATAATATTTTCCAATTGACTCGGATAAATATTATATCCATTAGAAACAATCATTCTTTTAATTCTTAACTTGAAGTAAACCCATCCTTCTTCATCCATATGGCCCAAATCACCTGTATGCAACCAAGTTAATCCATCTTCATGGACTTTCAATGTATTTGCAGTCTCTTCAGGTTCATCTAGATATTCCAACATGACAGTAGGTCCTGAAAGACATATTTCACCTTCTTCACCATATGGAATTTCTTTACAAGTATTAGGTTTTACAATTTTATAGAATATATCAGGATATGGAATTCCAACACTGCCATCCTTACATCTATATTGTGGGTTTAGACAACTTCCAGTCACACATTCTGTAAGACCATAACCTTCCATTACTTGAATGTCTGCATTGTGTTCTTTTAGAAATGCATCCATTTTATGTTTAAGTGAAACAGATAATGAATCTCCTCCAGAAATCATTATTTTCAAAAATGATAAATCCATATTTTTCATTTTAGGATTATTAATCATTGCTTCCCATAATGTAGGAACTCCAGCTAAAACTGTAGGTTTATGTTTCTTGAGAAGTTTATGGAACTTTTTATTATCAAATCTTGGAATTAAAATACTTTGAGCACCTACTGACATACAGGTATGTACACAGACTCCGAGACCAAAACCATGGAAAATAGGCATAATTGCAAGTATCTTATCCCCCACACCTATTTTAACAAATGTAAGACTGGATAATGCCAATGCATTGAAATTTAAATTTGATAAAACAATCCCTTTAGGTTTTCCAGTTGTTCCTCCACTATATAGAATAGTTGCAGGGTATGATCCATCAGTGTATTCATCAACACCATAATCAACCTTTCTACCAAGTCTTCTAAATCTCCACCATTTAATAATTCCTTTTTCCCTAGGAATCCTGTTTGAAGTAAGTTGTGTAGTTTTATAAATAGGTTTCATGTAAATCATTGAGTTACTAGGACTTGCTACAATGATATTTTGAACAGTGGTTCCAGGAACAATATTGTAAACAGTAGCAAATGTTGCATCAATTGTCAAGACAGCAACACTTTTAGATAATTCAATGTAATGTCTAATCTCATTTTGTGATGATAATGGATGAACCATATTTGAAATTGCACCAATTTTATTTAAAGCATAGAAACTAATGATTGCCTCAGGAGTGTTTGGCATGACAAGAGTAACTTTATCCCCTTTTTTAACTCCAATTGCAACAAATGATTTTGCAATCATATCTATCTCTTTTAAAAAATCACCGTATGTTACTTTTCTGTTAAAATAATCATAAGCAATCTCATTAGGATATTTTTCACAAGTTCTACGTATTGTTTCATAAATTGAGTAATCAGGATAATCTAAATGTTCAGGTATATCCTCATATGAACCATACCATGGTGTCTTCACTTTTGATGTATCTAATTCTAAAAATGCCATGTTTTTTCCTCTAATGAACTATTTCCACTTTTTTACCTACTTCTTCATCAAGCAATTCTGGATGGGAAGAGATATATTCAACAAGTTTTAATGATTTAGCAAAGTAAAATCCATCAGCGATTCTTTCATCTAAAGTAGCACCAATATCTACTTTGTAACGACCATCTTCCTCATAGATTGTTCCAATAGTAATCACAATGGAATTAGTTCCATATTCATTTAAATGATGGTATGCTGATCTACATTTAATACTTCCCAAATTAGAAAGTAGAACAGTAGCAAAGTTAAAATCATTTTCCATCATTTCATTAGGCAAAAATCCCCTTTTGTCAAGAAGATGTGCTCCCCAACCAACAAGTTTTAAAATAGGCTTAGGTAATGAAGCTATTTTAGAATATAACTCCTCAGACTCATTTCCACTACTTCTTGCTCTATGAACATCTTTAACTATATTTTCAGCAATTTCCAAAGGAGTATCATTTTCTTTTGCCTTATACACAATTAATTTTTCTGCCGCATCATCTGAAAGTTTATCTTTGGCAACAAACGCCATACTTACATCATGTCTTTCATAGAAACTACCATTTTTAATAAAATGATTTAATTTAGGTCTTGAGTAAATAGTTTTAGCAACAACACCTATTAATACATTAAAAAAAGTTAATCTATATTCTGAAGTTTTATTTTTTTCATCAACCCAATTGATAATACCGGTAATGTCTATTTCTTGATTTAAATAAACTTCGGATTCATGTTTTGTACGCATCAAATATGGCATTAATATATGTTCTGGATCTTTTGGATAAATTTTCTTCCCGTCTTTTCTCGCCATGAATAAACTTCCTTTTTTATTATACCAATAATACTATAACAACCATATAATTTAAAACTTAACATAAATCCTTTAAATTAATCTAAAAAACATGAATAAATTCAAAATTAGTTTTTCTAGAAATGTTATAAAATCAAATATTTAATATATAATTTAATATATAATTATATTATTAATGAAAAATTACTTTGAGGTTTCAAATGTTTGAAAAAGTATTAATTGCAAATAGAGGAGAAATTGCAATAAGAGTTATGCGTGCATGTCGCGAACTTGATATTAACACTGTATCCATATACTCTGATGCTGATAAAACTTCTCTTTATACAAATTATGCAGATGAAAGTTATCCTCTAGGAAACCCTTCCCCTGCAAAATCTTACTTAAATATTGAAAAAATTATAAATATCGCACTTGAATCTGGTGCTGATGCTATTCACCCAGGATATGGATTTTTAGCTGAAAATTCTAAATTTGGTGAAGAATGTGCAAAGAATGGAATTAAGCTAATCGGACCAAGCGGAGATGTTATTAATAAAATGGGAGATAAAATTACTTCCAAAGCACTTATGAAAAAAGCAGGCGTTCCTGTAATTGAAGGTACACCTGAAGGTATTAGTGATATTGAAGAAGCAAAAGACATTGCTCGTCAAATTGGATACCCCGTAATTGTTAAAGCTTCCGCAGGTGGTGGAGGTATTGGTATGCGTGCAGTTTATGAAGAAGATGAACTTGTACGTGCAATTGAATCTACCCAATCCGTTGCATCAACAAACTTTGGAGATTCAACAGTATTTATCGAAAAATACCTTGAAAAACCACGTCACATTGAATTCCAACTTCTAGCAGATGAACATGGAAATGTAATCCACGTTGGCGATCGTGAATGTTCAATCCAGAGAAGACATCAAAAACTTTTAGAAGAAGCACCATCCCCAATTATGACTGAAGAGTTAAGGGAAGAAATGGGAAGAAGTGCAGTTAAAGCTGCTGAATATATCGGATATACAAGTGCAGGTACTGTTGAATTCTTATACGATAATGGACAATACTACTTCCTTGAAATGAATACACGTATTCAGGTAGAACACCCAATTACCGAGCTTGTTACTAATACTGACTTAATAAAACAACAAATTTTAATAGCTAACGGTGATGAATTAAGTTATAATCAAAAAGACATTAAAGTAACAGGACATGCTATCGAATGCCGTATTAATGCTGAAGATCCACTTAATGATTTTGCACCAAATCCTGGTAAAATTACAGGTTACAGATCCCCCGGAGGTCCAGGTGTACGTTTAGATAGTGGAGTATACATGAATTATACAATTCCAACATTTTATGATTCAATGATTTCTAAATTAATTACTTACGGTCGTGACAGAAACGATGCAATTAACAGAATGAAAAGGGCATTAAGCGAATATATTATCTTAGGTATTAAAACAACAATACCATTCCATAAAGCTATCTTAAGAAACCCTAACTTTATTTCAGGTGATTTGAACACTCACTTTATTGATACTTATAAAAAAGGTATTGAAGCCGAAATGGAAAATGTTATTGCAGAAGACCTTGAGTATGTTAATAAATTAAAATCAACATTTATGCCAGCTAAAAAAATAGCTGCAATATCTGCAGCAGTAGGGTCATATCAAAACATGGCAAAAAATAATATGCAAAAATAAACTAGGGATTTTTTATGAAAGAAGAAATAATAAACTTATTAAAAAAGGAAGGTAAACTTTCTAATGAGACCATTGACGAAATAAAACAAGTAGATGTCAATGATTTCATAAATATAGTTGAAGAAATTGGAAAAGAAAAAACAGAATACATTAAAGCTGATGAAATTTCAAAAGATTTGAATACTAAATACATCGGGAAAAACCTATATGTATTCAAAGAAGTCCAATCAACCAATACTATAGCTAAATTCTTATCAGCAAACGGTGCTCCGGATGGTAGTGTTATAATTTCTGAAAGACAAACAGCAGCAAAAGGAAGATCTGGAAAATCATGGGAATCCCCACTAGGTGGTGTATGGTTATCAATAGTTCTAAATCCTCATGTTGACCATTCAAAACTTCCATTAATAACATTAGCTACCGGAGTTGCAGTTGCAAAAACTCTTGAAAAAATCGGAATTGAAAATCCAGAAATCAAATGGCCAAATGACATATTCATTAATGGTAAAAAAACTTGTGGTATCTTAACTGAAGCTATTGCAAAATTCAACACCATTGAAAATGTTATTGTCGGTGTTGGTATTGATGTAAATGTTGATATTGATAATTTCCCAGAAACTTTAAAAGAAGGAAGTACCACAATTGAAAAAGAACTTGGTGAGCGAATAAGTGAAAGTTATTTAATTAAAACCTTTTTAGAAGAATTTGAAAACATTAGTGATTTATTCGATAATGAGGGCTTTGAAGCAATCCTAAAAGAATGGAGAAAACGTTCTTACTCTATTGGAAAAATTGTAGAAGTTAGAGAACCATTCAATAAATATTACGATGGATACGTAATAGGCATTAATAGAGAAGGAGCTCTAATTGTTGAAAAAATTGATGGAACCTTAGAAAAAGTAATTTCTGGAGAATGTATAATCAAAAATTAAATACAATCTCCCTACATTTTTCTTCATTTGTAATTACTTCTTGTAATTTTTCAAATGAAGATACTATTTTTTTATTTAAATCATTTAAATCTAAATTAATTGCATCACTTGATGATAATTCAAATCTTATTGTAGCAGATGCACCAGGCATTGAAACTGGTGGAATTGTTATTATCCCATAATCTTTTAATAAAATAAATGAAAATACATATGCTAAATCATCATCTGATAAATTATGTGAAACAGTGATTTCATCTCTTAGACCTTCCGGATAAATCATAACTCCAGTAGGTGATTTATTAAAATTACTAAACCTTTCAGATAATAAATCATATAATTCATCTTTTTTTGTGAAACTTTTAATTAAATTTTCTTCTTTAAAATTTTTAATACCATTTACCATTGCAAGAACTGCTGGTGGTTGAGCTTCTAGACCAAATTGATTAACTTTAATCTTAATTTCATCAATTAAATCTTCACGACCTGCCATTAATCCTCCTCTTGGACCTGGCATTAATTTATCTGTACTTGTAATTGCAATATCAGCACCTAAATCACATGCTTTTTCCTGGTCAAATACAACTGTCCTAAGTCTTGCACCCGAAGCATCATCCACCATAACAGGAATACTCTTTGCATGTGCCATTTCAATTACCTTTTTAAATTCATCTTCATCAATTACTTTATGATCCATAGTAGAACCAGTAACCACAACTAATGAAGTATTATCAGGTATTGAAAACTCTTCAAAAACATCAGTTTCAAAATAATTAGCACCGACTAAATTACAACTTCTTGGAATAGATGGATGTGCTGGAAGCTCAGCAAGATAATGCACTACATTTGAATCTTTACTAACTAAAGATAATATTGTGGCAAGTATACCTGAAGAAGTCCTATTTACAGCAAGGATTTTTTCCCCACCCATATGTTCTTTTCCAACCTCTTGAATAGCATCTTCAAATATTGCAGGACCAACATAAGTTTCTAAAAGACTTAAATCAGAAGATGATGCGATAAATCCACCTGCTAAGCCAGTTAAATCAAATAAAAAAGAACGTCCTTTTGTTTCAACAAAATTTTTGATTATGCAAAGAGCATTTTCTCTTTTCTTAACTTCCTCTAAAGAATTATTAACTATCATCTAATCAGAGTCATCCAATTCTAATTTATAATCATCAAAGAATTCTAATATTGATTTTAATTTTTTCTCATCAATAGGTATAGAAGTATACTCTTGAGTTTCAGGAATTTCATAGTAATATTCAGCTAATAAAACCCTACCTTCAGGAGTAGTAATGAAAGTTATACCATCAGCAAGCTTATCAGGGTTCTTATTATGGAATTCCACATCAAAGGAAACACCTAATTTTTCTGAGAATTTTACTTTTTCTTCACTTTCTCTGTTACACTTTCTAATTTTTGTCATTCTGGATTTTAATTTCTTTTCTGCTAATTCATTAATATCAGCCATAATAACACAACCATAATTTACAATCACTAATTTTATTAAAATATAATATGAAATTAAACTATATATAAATATTTATTTTTAATCATACAAGCTATTACCTTCACTATCCATAGCCACTATAAGAGGTCCAAAATCTTTAACTTTCAAATTCCAGATAGCTTCAGGCATTCCTAAATCCAACCAGTCAACACTTTCAATTTCCTCAACTGCATCCACATATAATGCAGCACAGCCTCCTGTTGCCACCACATAAATCGCATTATTTCTAACTAATGCTTCCCTTACAGTATCATCCATTCCACCTTTACCAATGACAATTTTAGCACCTAAATCTAAAACATCACTTTGATAAGGATTCATTCTCATTGAAGTTGTGGGGCCAACAGCAACCATCTTATAATTTCCATCTTCCTCTGTAACTATAGGACCTGCATGAAACAAAGCAGCACCTGAAATATCCAATGGTGCGCCATTTTCAAGAATTCTTTTGTGAGCCTGATCTCTTGCAGTTAAAATATTACCTGTCAGGTAAACTACATCTCCAGCTTTCAATTCATTTAAATTTTCATCTTTAATTGGAACATTTAATTTTCTTTCCATCAATTCCACCTTTAATAATATATAAATATATAAAATTTTTAGATTTAATAAATTTAATGGATAAAAATAGCAATCTGAAAAATAATGCCCTATAAAAACATTACATAATCGGATATTATGAACTGAAATTTTAGAAAAGGTAAAAAAAGTTCTAGAAATTATATAGATTCTAATGGAATTATATTTATACTATTCTGAGTTATAAAAAAATGCAAAAAATAATATAAAAAAGAATTAAATAGCATCATTTATAATACTTTTGAATCCTTTTTACATAGATATAAGTGAAGATTATTTCAATTACACCACCAACAAAATTAGCTGCAATAATTCCATAATAAACACCAGTTTCTTTTAAACCTATAAATAAAAATATAAAAATTAATGTTAGAATAATCTGTTTAAAGAATGTAAAATAGAGACTGTAATCTCCACGACCAAAACTCTGCAAGATACAGCCTGAAACAATACTCCAACTTGAAAATACAACATATAATGAAAGTAAAACTGTTATAGATATAATTTGGTCATTTAGTCCAGCACCACCAAAGAGCAATGCCAATAGTGGAGAGAAAATAGCTAAAATAATAGCCATTAATACAGAACCTACAAATCCAATAATTTGAGTGAATTTAAATGATTCTAGAATTGTTTCACTTTTACGGGCACCAAATAATGCTCCAAAAATACTAATTGAACCTGTTCCAAATCCAACAGGAATCATAACACCAATACTAATTAATCTCCACACAGTTGTATAAACAGCTACTGCTTCTGTAGTTGCAACCATAACCAGAATTACATTAATAATCATTGAAAACAAAGACATTAAAATCTGTTCCATACTTGCAGGAACACCCACTGAGATAATATCTTTATAAATGGACATGTTTTTATTATAAGTATTTAAATCTAATAATTCTCCTCCTTTTATATATCTCCAATAAATGAAAAGCATTAAAGATATAATATTTGATAAAACTGTAGCTATTGCAGCTCCAGCAACTCCCATATTAAAGGTATAAATAAAAATTGGATCTAGACAGATGTTTAAAATAGCTGCAAGAGCTAATGGAAAATTTGATTTAATTCCTTTATTTTCAGATCTGTAAACACCACTGAAAACATACTGAACAATAACCGAAAATGCTCCTATAATAATCCAAAAACCATAATCATATGCAAGATCTAAAACACTTGCACCACCAATAGCTATTAAAATCTGTTTTAAAAAGACCAAAAGAATGACCGGGATAATAATACTTATAATAATACTAATAATTAATCCATGAACTCCACTATTTCCAGCTTGTTTTAAATCTCCTTTTCCTATAAAACGAGCCACAGATGAGTTTACTCCTGCTGAAATTCCAATTCCCAAACCAATTATTATAATAAAAATTGGTGTTACAATACCTATTGCCGCAAGTGCATCTGAACCTAAACCACTAACCCACATTGCATCTGCAACATTATTAATCATTGTTAAAAGTAAAGATACAATCATAGGAATACTTAATCCTATGATACTTTTACGAGGATTGTTAATTAAATCAGTTGCACTAATAACAATCCCTCAATATAAAATTCATAATTAAAACCTCCGAATAAATTAAAAAAAGGTTTATTTACATTTTTATGAAAATATAAAAATAGTACGAATACATTAAAACTTGTAGACAGCTATATTGAGATATAGAATAAAACCTATGGAATAACTTAATTAATTAGTATAATAAAAATGTTTCTAAAAAAATAAAATAAAAAATGATTATATTCAAGCTTTTGTTTAAGCGCATATAATGAATACAAGTTTATATAAGATAAACAACTAATATCCCATAAAAGAATAATCTTTTTTTATTTCATGAAACACCCCATGCTTCTTCTCAATTCATTTCTTTAAGTTAATAATTTAGAAATTAACGTATTAAATTGTTTTGAATATTATATAAAATAATATCCCTTTTAAACGTGACTTACATATCACTTTTAATTCATTTAAGTTTTCATTTTTAATTAGAACATTTAATTTTCTCCATCAATTCACCATTAATTAGTAATAACTAGCTATCAAATATATAAAATTAGATTCAATGGATACAGTTAGGGATTTATTCATCACAAAACTACCATTAATTTAAATAAAATTATTAATACATTTTGTAAGCATTCTATAATTTAAAATATAATTTATATCTGGAGCAACTTCTTTCAATGATTTAGACATCTTATTCCATCCTTTACCATCAGTGACCCAAATAAATGTATATTGAGAATCATTTAATTGTTTTTATAAATCTGCATAAGTATGTGCTACTTCAATAGGTTTACTTCCACTAGCATTATAAAAATTACATTCAAAAAATATTACCGGATCATCATGTTTATAAATAACATGATCCCATCGTTTAGTTCTCTCAAAAGGAATGGTATCTTCTTTACCTAACCTTAATTCAGATTTATCTTTAATTTTTTCAGCAAGTAATTTTCCTACAATATCTTCAAAAACCTTACCACTACGATTTTTCCTCGCATGAGTATCCAATCCTACTTGAGTACCAACAAGATAAGAATACAAATCATCTATATGAGAAAACATATCTAATAATCCAAATTCCTTACAAAAATTAATTATCTCATCTTTATTAAATTTTTTACTTTTAAATTCAATATTTTTAAATTCACCACTGTCTAGATCTAAAACATCTAATTTTTTATCACGAACAGCTAGAATATTTGGTAAAATAACCACAACTTCAGGATATCTTTCCAAAATCTCTCCAAATTTAGTTTCAATATCTTCTCCACCGATTTTGTTTAAACTGTTTAAAATTTGAATTTCTATAATAATAATCCCCTACTTTTATTTGATCTTCATCAGTGAATTGAAATCCTGCATAATTATTAAAATTAGATTTTTTATTCAATGGCCTATATGGAGAATCTAAATACACTAAAGAACTATCATCAATGATTTTTTTTCAGATTTTAGAAAACTAGCATTAATAATGTTTGTATTTTTTAATAATTTAGATACAGCAAGTAAATTTTCTTTATCACAAATCAAAGGATTTTTATATCTTCCATGAGGAACATTAAATTTTCCTTTTTGATTAACTAAATAAACCATTAAAACAAGTTTTATTCATGAAAATAGTATAAGATGCCCTGGTGATATGTTCTTCTGAATAATTTTCAAAATCAACGATATCATTATTAAAAGTACTCCTAATAAGATAATATTCTTTTCTATCATCTTGATTTCTAGGCACATATTCTTCTTGTAAAATTGATAATTTTTCAATTAATTCTCTATGATTATTTTTAATAACATTATATGTCAAAATAAGTTCTTTATTAATATCAAAAATATAAGATTCTTTAATTTTATAATTATTCATTAAATAGAAAAATAAAGCTCCTCCACCAATAAATGGTTCTACATATTAATCAATATTTTTAGATTCTTTAATCTCTTGAGGCAATCGCTCTTCAATTGTAGAAATTAATTGTTTTTCCCCCAACCCATTTAAGAAAAGGTTTAGCTTCATGGTGTTTTTTACTATTTGTAGAGATAACTGTTATTCTATCAAATATTATTAATAAATATTATCAAAGCGAAATTGAAAACAAATCCTAATTTTACTCCATGCATCATTTTTATTTTACAATCACAAAAAAGAATATTCCACCTATTTAATAACTATAAACTAAATAGTATGACTATGATAATATCAAGAAAAAATTTAACCTATTATGCCGGATGCTTTTTAATGGGGATGATTTTTGCAGTTATTGTTTGGTTATTTTTGAAATTAATGAAAATTGGAACTGCATTTTTATGGGATTATCTTCCAGGACAATTTGACTTAAAAGTTTATCCAATTATAATATATCTGGTAGGAGGATTAATTTTAGGTCTGATTAAGAGTAAATACTGTGAATCCGTTTACGAAATGAATGTAATGCTCTCAGACAGAAAAAAGGAAAAAAATTGCGAAATGAAAATATACTTTTAATATTTGTCAGTGCACTGATTCCCATAATATTTGGAGGGAGTATCTGACCTGAAGCCGGATTATGCGACATCATAATAGCTCTCTGCATGTGGCTATCAAAATTCATGACTTTTTTTAAGAAAAATATTTATGATATCTGTGATGTATGTATCAACTCAGTATTCTCTTTGATATTTGTAGCACCATTATACGGTCTGGTGGCTCTAATAGAAAATCAGGAAAACAGTGAAAAAAAGACATATAGTAATATTTTCTGTATTTTAGGAGCTCTACTTGTCTTTTATATTATTGGAGAATTTTTCGGTGCACCCCTAGGTTTTCCTCATGTTGGCGGATATGATATAAGTAACTTTGAGAGAATACTTGGAGTACCATTAGCAATTATCGGTTCATTATTTGGAATAATATATTTACTCTTTGATAAGTATACTGAAAAAATACTTGGAAAAATGAAATTCAAAGATAATATTCTAATTACATGTTTAATTGGGGGATTAATATTAGGCATTTTCGGTATAATATCACCATTGACTCTGTTTTCTGGTGAAACAAATATGGAATTAATTCTTGAAACTTATGCAGTATACAGTCCAATTATTTTAATTACTATTGGACTTGCAAAGTTGCTCCTTACTAATATTTGTATTAAAACTGGATGGAAAGGAGGTCATTTCTTCCCAGTAATCTTTTGTGGAATTATAATTGGATGTGGATTTTCATTATTATTTAATATTAAGTTAATATATTGATTTAAACTATTTTAATTCAATTTTACTTTTTTTATTTTTTTATTATTTTATGGATTTTTGCTGTTTTTATAGTTTTAATTAAAATTTATTCTTAATTTAATTGCTTATTCCTATTTAATGGTTTTTTGTTTTTGTCTTTGTTTTTAGGTTTTATTTTTCTTTATTTTTCTATTTATTCTTTATTTTTTCTTTATTTAATCTATTTTTCCTTTCAAATTGATTTTTTTGTTTAATATTTTTATATTTTAAGTTTAATTATGTATTTTTATTTAATGATTTTTTATTTAGCTAGAATCTAATTTTTATCATTTTATTAATTTCTAATTTTATCTTTACTTAATTGATTAAAAAAGTTTTTAAATGTTATTAAACAATTTATTTAGGTATTCAATCATAATTTAGTTGATTTTTTAAATTTTATTTTATTAAACTTATGGTTTATTTGATTTTAAATAGTAAAAACTTTTAAATATTAAATAATACATAGTATACTCATTAAGTTTTTTGCTTAATGATGAATGTTTATTCAATATTATTTAATAAAAATAGTATTTTATTTAATAATTTAAAATTTATTTCAATTGTAAAAATATAATATTGTTTTAATTGTCTATACAGTTTACAAGGAGGTGAAAATATGTTAAAAAAGAAATTAATCCTCATAGTAAGTATTATTCTATTATTCTCTCTTTGTTTGGTTGGTGTATCCGCTACAGACAGTAGTTTAATCAATGGTACCGATTCATATAGTGATAGTATTCAAAGTTCTAATTTGGATTTAAATAATAATTCAAACATTGCAGGTGATTATAATACTAAACTCAATTCTGGAGATGGCTCTCAAATTATATTAAATGATAATGGCAATGGCGGTAGTTTCAGTGACTTACAAAAATTAATTGATTCTAATACAAATGGAACAATCGATTTAGATAGGGATTATAAATATGCTGAAAATGACAATCTACCTAATGGCATTACAATTAATGGTAAAACTTTAGTTATTAATGGTAATGGACATACATTGGATGGATCAAATCTTGCTAGGATATTTAATATAAGTGATTCAAATTTGGAATTAAATGATTTAAAACTAATAAATGGTATGAACAATGAATCTGGAACAGCGATATTTGCTAACAATAGTAAATTAAATATTAATGGGTGTAGTTTTAATAACAATACAGTTAATATAAATTTAGTTAACTATACTAAATTCTTATCTGTTAATGGAGGAACTATTCATCTTCTAGATTCTACAGCAAATATTAATAATTCTAATTTCACTAATTCTAATGTTAACTTCAGTGCTGATGATAATTATAAAGAAAAGGCTACAGTTAATGGTGGTGGAATTTTTTCTAAAGATTCTAATCTTAACATATCAAATTGTCTCTTTAATGATAATCATTTAATCAGTAATTATACTCACGTAGTGTTTTCAGGATCTGCTATCTGTACTGATGATAATATCAATACAACAATAGTTGATTCAAACTTTACTAATAATAACTGTTCCTATGGGACAATCGACGATGCAAGTGAGAACCTAATTATTAATAATTGTTTGTTTAATAATAATTATGCTAATGAAGGATCAGATATCTATTTAGAAAGCGATGTTTACAATACTACAATATCAAATTCTAAATTTATTAATTCACATTCCGAATCTGATGGTGGTTCAATATACTCATATAGTGGTTCTGAAGATGGAAGTATAATATTTAATAATTGCAGCTTTATTAATACAAGTAGTGGTGATGATGGTGGAGCATTATACATAAATTCTGAAACTAATATCCTAGACTTTAATAACTGCAGTTTTATTAACGCTAGCGCTTCTGGAGGTGGTGCAATATGGTATGATGATGGTACTGCATCTAATGTTAATAACTGTACCTTTATTAATTGTACTGCATTAATATATGATGGTGGTGCAATACTTAATGATGGTATTAATGTTAATGTTACAGTCAGATCTTCAAGATTCATTAATTGTACTGCATCTAAACAAGGTGGTGCTATTTCCCACAGACCATATGGTTATCATTATTTTACTGTAATTAATTCTACATTTTATAATAACACCGCAGAAGAAGCTGGAGCAATATATATCTCTGATGAGGATCTTGGTAGAATATATAATTCCACATTTGTTAATAACTCTGCACGTTCAGAAGCTGGTGCAATCTCTTGTAATAAACAAGGAGAATATAACTATGGTATTGATATCATAGAAGGCAATATATTCATTAACAACACCGCTCCTGAAGCAGGTGCTATAAGTATATGTGGTGGTAATATTAGTAACTGTGTTATTATAGATAATCCTGATAATAATAACCATGATGTTGTTAGCAATGGTTATTGGGAAAATAGTGTTAATTTGACCTATAACTGGTGGGGTTCTAATAAAAATCCAATTGACAGATATACCAATAATAGTGAAAATGGTATTGTTAATCATAATTGGGTTTTAATGACCTTTGTAAGTAATGAAACAGTTATGTTTGTTGGTAATACATATAATTTGACTGCCGGTTTAACCCAATATACTGATGGTAAAAATATTAATGGTTTTAACCAGTATTTACCAATACGTAATGTAAGTTTCACTGCAAAAACCGGTGTGTATGATCCTGAAACCGGGGCTTTGGTAAATAATAAATTAAATACATTATATTCTAAAAGCACTACAAATAACACATTATATGCTACTATTGATTATCAGACTTTAGAGCTACCTATATTTGAAGCAAAAATTTTTATAAATAAAACCCCAAACCTTACTGCTGTTAAATTAGGTGATGAACTTTCATATATTGTTGTGGTTAAAAATATCGGTGATTATAATCTTACTAAAGTCTACTTTAATGAGAATATTCCAGAAAATTTAAGATATATTAAATTTAGTGGTGATAACTGGACTGTGAACGATAAAAATAATGCATTTTATTATCTTAATACTTTAGAACCTAATCAAACCGCCAACATTACATTATACTTTAAAGCAGTAAAAGAAGGTAATTTTACTAATGCAATAGTTGTTAATACCCATGAAATTGACAATATTACAATTAATAGTACAGAAGTCCAAGTCATATCAAATGACACCAATAGAACAAACAATACCAATAGTACCAATAATACTAATAACAACAATAAAGCAGATAATAATAAGGCAAACAATAACAGTAATATTGGTGATAGTTATAATGAAAATGGCTTAAATAACAATAATGCAGCTATTTTTGTTGAAAATAGTCCTGTTACTGGTATTCCTGTACTTGTCTTAATCATTACATTACTCTCTTGTGTATTTATACCTAGAAGAAAAAGCTAAATAATTTACTAATGGTAGATTAGCTTAATTTGGGTATTGTACTGGAAAAAATTAGATAGTTACTAATGATTAGTTAATTGGGTATTGTACTGGAAAGAATTGGTGTAATTGTTTATTATTAAGATTAAATATATATTGAGCATTAGAAAACAATTAAACACTTTTTAATTAGGATTTTTTAATCCTAATTACTTTTTTTATTTTACTGAAAACTAACTATTTTCAGTATCTTTATATGTTTAAAACGAATATTATCTTATGAATTATTTAAAACAAAGTTCAGTGACAATAGGTTGGCCGTTACTGTCAAGTGATGGCTTTACTTCAATGATATTGTCCTTATTAATCCTTTCCACTTGATTTCTCTCCAAGTTGCACTTGTATATCATCAAGACAATTAAGGATAATGCTTTGAGCTTCACAGTAAATCTCATTATACATGAAGTTAATGACCTCTTCAGGTTCATACTTAACCGTTAATGTTCCCTCTTCAACACTAACATAATTATCAAACTCCTCAGGAGATCCGTTAACAATATCTTTTGGCATCTCATGAAGGAATAGCTGCACTTCATTATCATCATTAAATTCTTTCTTTAATCCATAACCATGAGCACCAATTTCTAAAAAGACAGGTTTAATATACTTTCCTATGGATTTGTCCCATCTCTCAACAGGTTTAATTAACCCTTCACCATCAACCATTCCTGCCTGAAGAATATTTTTGGCAACCTGTGAGATGTCAATTTTTCTTGCCCATAAAATTAAAGTAAGTTTCTGTTCAGCAGATAATTTATTTTCCTTATCCACCAATACAATATTAACATTAGCTTTATCAATTCTGTTTTTCAAAACACCTGATGTATAACCGTCAAGTTTCACAGCATAACGGGCATTAGCTATTGTCTTATTGATTACTGGAGGAAGTGCATCAACAAGATCAAGGCCAGTGTTGATTCCATCTGTTCTAGGCTGCCTTTCATCCTCACCCCAATAGCTGCGCTTAGTATTATACTGCTCAACACGGTTATTCAATAATCTAGTTTTAAT
>JALFJX010000024.1 GCA_022775905.1 Methanobrevibacter sp. | reverse complement strand
GTCATTAAAACCAGTTATATTAAAAGTAAATCTTTTTAAATTCTCAATAAGTCTGTTTTTACTTTTTTTATTAATTCTTGAAAGTTGAGTTTCACCATCAAGGTTTATTTCATCTAAAAAGAAATCAATGAACTTGTTTGTATTGTAATTATGATGGTGATGTTGCGGTTGGTACTACTGAGGTTGATGGTCATTTTTATATAAATGCTACTAAACTTAAAGTTGTTGCTGTTGTTACTAATGTTAATATTTCTTCTTCCCAAAGGGGAGTTGTAGTTATCACTGTCAGAGATGCTGAAGGTAATCCTGTTTCAGGTGTTAATGTGAATTACACTGTCAATGGTGAAAACATGACTGGTGTGAGTGATGCTAACGGTACTGTTACTGTTTCTGGTTTAACCAATGAGGTAATTGTTGGTGCTGTTTTCGAAGGTAATGATGCTTATATGGCTTCTAATAATACTGCTAGTTTTAATTTCACTATTCCTAAAGTTGCTACTAAACTTTCTGCTACTGGTTTAACTACTTATTATAATGTTGGTAAATATGTGGTTGTTACTTTAAAAGATGCAAATGGTAAAGTTTTAGCTGATCAGAAAGTTGTTATTAAACTCAATGGTAAAACTTATACTAAAATTACTAATGCTAAAGGTCAAGTTACTTTAAAAGTCACTACTCTTTTACCTAAAACCTACACTGCAACCGTAACTTATGCTGGTGATGATACACATATCAAATCTTCAGCTACTGCTAAAGTCGTTGTTAAAAAAGCAACACTTAAAGTATCCGCTAAAGCAAAAACATTCAAAAAATCTTTAAAAACCAAAAAGTATTCTATTGTTTTGAAAAATAATGTGGGCAAAGTCATGAAAAAGACAAAAGTTACTATTAAAGTTAAAGGTAAAACCTACAGTGCAATCACCAACAGTAAAGGTGTTGCAACATTTAAAATTACCAAATTAACCAAAAAAGGTAAATACAATGCTTACATTAAATACACAGGAAACAAATACTACAACAGCTTAACCAAAAAAGTTAGAATAACCTTATAATAGATAAAATTCAATTTTATCTATACTTTTTTCTTTTTTTTACAATGTCTATTTTTAAATTATCATAATCAGATAATATTGCTTTTATTTTAAGTAAAAAACATGTTTATTTTTTTTATTTAATATAATGCTATCAATCTGAATGGAATCTGCTAACTATAGGGCTATGGATAAATATTGGTGTGGTGGACAAAGAAGATTTAAATTATGTAGTGGAATTATTAAATGAAATTAAAAAAATTCTCATGAGGCATATTGAAATAGAGTTAAGTTTGTTTTTAATATTGGGCAAATTTTTATTTGTCTTTTACAATTGTTAACTTTGTTGATAATATTAACTTTGTATACTATGTTGATAAATTTTATATAACTTAAATGATAAAAATTTAAAATGGTGATATTTATATGGAAACTAAAGCTATAAGAGTTAGTTTATTGAATCATGAGAGATTGGCTGACATCGGACATAAAAACGATTCTTTTAATGACATTGTTACCAAGCTTCTTGATGTTTATGATGAATATCAGGAAATTAAAGATTTAATTGAAGCAGATAAAGAATTTGAAAATGGGGATGGGATTCATTTTTCATCATTGGATGAACTTGATGAATATTTAGATGGTTAAAATGGAAATTGAATTTAAAAGGTCTGCTTTTAAGCAATTAAAATATTACAAAAAGAAAAATCCTATTGCATATAAGTTAATTCGTGAGAAATTGGGGGAAATTATTGAGGATCCTAATGATAACAGCTATGAAAAAGTAAAAAAATATCCTAAATATAAGCGGGCTAGGAAAGGTAATTATCGGATATGTTTTAAGGTAGAGGAGAATTGTATTTATATTGGTCGTATAGAAATTAGATCGAAAGTGTATCAATAATTATTAATTTTATTTTTTAAACTCTGTGTTAAGAGAATGCATCTTCCTGCAGATTATCACATTTATACTTTTTTTATCCCTTCAATTGTTATTAATAGTATTGTTTTTATTTTATGATTTCTGTCAAAATTAAATTTTGGTGGTTTTTTGATTTTTTAAATATTGTTACATCGAGTTTTAATTGGGGAGGTACTTTCGTAGAAATTTTCTAAATCTGGATTTGTGTTTTTTTGTTGTATTTAAAATTATTAAACACTAATAATTTTTTGTCGATTGTATTCTACAATTTATATAAAAATATCAGTTTTGTCGATTGTAATCGACAATATTTATATATTTGGATGTACTAAAATGAAATTAGGTGTAATGTGATGATTAAAAGAAAATTGTATTTGGATCAAATTGGGAGATTAATTGATAAAGAACCAATAAAAATTATCACAGGAGTTAGAAGAAGTGGAAAAACATACTTGTTAAAAAGCATATCTAGTGAACTCAAAGATAAGGGAGTTGCTGATGAAAATATTTTATTAATATCTTTTGAATCAATGAAATATAATAAAATAGAAAACTTCAAACAGCTTGATGAATGTATTGTTAATTTAACTCAAAATATAAATGGTAAAATATACTTCCTTTTTGATGAAATACAGAATGTAAAAAATTGGGAAAAAAGTATCAATTCATATAGAGTAGATTTTGACTGTGATATTTATATTACTGGTTCAAACTCAGAATTGCTTTCAGGGGAGTTGGCAACATTAATATCCGGGAGATATTTTCAAATCAACATATATCCATTCTCATTTTCAGAATTCATTCAATACAAAAAGGAAATTGAAAATATTGATGTGAGTAATTTAAACGAATTATTTGGTGAATATGTAAAATTTGGAGGGATGCCACCAATACAACAAATAGACAAACAGGACAAATATTCATATTTAGATGATATATATGGTACATTACAGTTAAAAGATATTATAACAAGACATAATATCAGAAATAGTGATATGTTAAGTAGGATATTGGATTATGTGATAATGAATTTGGGAAAAAACTTCTCAGCAACAAACATAGCAAAATACATGAAGCATGATGGTAGAAAAATATCAAAAGACACAATTCTTGACTACTTATTATACTCTAAAAATGCTTGTTTTATTCATCAAGTTCAGAGGGAAGATATTAAAGGTAAAAAAGTTTTATTGCATAATGAAAAATATTATTTGGTTGATCATGGTTTTTATCAAGCAAAATATGGTGGTATTGAAAATATAGGTTCAATTTTAGAAAATATTGTTTATATTGAACTACTTCGCAGAGGATATGATATAAAAATAGGATTTTTCAATGAAAAAGAAATTGATTTTGTATGTACAAAAGGAAATGAAAAAATCTATGTTCAAGTAACATATAAATTATCTGGGGATGAAACTATCGAAAGGGAATTTTCAGGACTTTTGAAAATTAATGATAACTTTGATAAATATGTATTGAGCATGGATACACTTGATTTTTCAACAAATGGGTTAAAACATAGGAATATAATTGATTTTTTAATATCTGATTATATTTAATAATGGTTTACAGTAATGTTATGAATTTATAATATTTTATGAGGGAAATTTAATGAAGTATAGAAAATTAGGAAACACAGGTATCGAAGTGTCTGAAATAGCTTTTGGAGCTGAATTTTTAGTCGAGCGACCATATGAAGATACTGAAGTTTTAATCAGTGCCTGTGAAGAAAATGGTATTAATTTTGTTGACTGCTGGATGAGCGAACCTGATGTACGTTCTCATTTAGGTAGGGCTATTAAACCTAATCGTGAAAATTGGGTAATTCAGGGTCATATAGGTGCAACCTGGCAAAATAATCAATATGTAAGAACCCGTGAAATGGATAAGGTAATTCCCGCCTTTGAAGATTTAATGGAAAGGTTTCAGATGGATACACTTGATTTTGGAATGATTCATTATGTTGATCAGCTTGATGATTATAATGAAATCATGAATGGTCCATTTATTGAATATGTTCGTAAACTAAAAGAGGAAGGAACAATTGAACACATTGGATTGAGTACTCATAATCCTGATATTGGGATTCTGGCGGCTGAAAATCCTGAAATTGAATTGCTGATGTTTTCAATGAATCCTGCATTCGACATGTTCGGTGCAATGGGTGACATTATGGATTATCGTGCTGAAGATGCTTTTGATGATGAGGAATTGTCTTCTTTGAATCCTCAAAGAGCAGAATTATATGAATTATGTGAGAATAATGGAACTGCAATTACTGTAATGAAAGGATTTGCTGGTGGAAATTTGTTAAGCAGTGAAACTTCACCATTCGGTGTTGCATTAACTCCTGTTCAATGTATTAATTATGCTTTGGAGCAAAAAGGAGTTTCAAGTATATTTGTTGGCGTAAAAACAGTTGATGAACTTATGGAATCATTAAAATACTGTAAAGCAACTGATGCTGAAAAAGATTATGCTGAAGTTTTAAGAAATGCTCCACAACATTCATTTAGAGGACAATGCACATACTGTGGACATTGTGCTCCATGTACATCAGAAATTGATATTGCATCAGTAATCAAATTCTTTGATCTTGCAAAAAATCATGATAAAGTTCCAGACAGTATCAAAGAACATTACAATAACTTAAAATATAATGCAACAGACTGCATTGCATGTGGTGACTGTGAAGAAAGGTGTCCGTTCAAGGTACCAATTGTAGATGTGATGCTTGATGCACAGGACTTATTTAACTTATGAGGTGAAAAATGCAATATTTAACTTTAAACAATGGAATTAAAATGCCGATTTTAGGATTTGGAACTTATCTGATTCCTCCTGAAGAAACAAAACAAGCAGTACTTGATGCAATTGATGTCGGTTACAGATTAATTGACACAGCACAGTACTATAAAAACGAAAAAGAAGTTGGTGAAGCCATAAAAGAATGTGGTATTGGCCGTGAAGAATTGTTTATTACAACAAAAGTATGGATAAGCAATTTTGGCTATGAAGAATGTTTGGATTCAATGAATGAGTCATTTGAAAAATTAGGGCTTGATTATATTGATTTGGTATTGATTCATCAGCCATTTTCAGATTACTATGGTGCTTACAGGGCTTTGGAGGATTTGTATGAATCGGGCCTTATCAAAGCTATTGGTGTATCTAACTTTTATCCTGACAGATTGACAGATATGTGTCTATTCAACCGTAAGGTTATCCCTCAAATCAACCAGGTTGAAACTAATCCATTCAATGCACAATATGCTGCACAGGCAAACATGGAAAAAAATGGAGTTCAGATGCAGGCTTGGGCACCATTCGGCCAGGGAAAAAATGGAATGTTTGAAAATGAAACATTAATCAAAATCGGTGAGAAAAACGGTGGTAAAACTCCTGCACAGGTAATTTTAAGATGGTTAGTTGAAAGAAGCGTAATTGTCTTAGCCAAATCCACTCACAAAGAAAGAATGGCTGAAAACTTAAATATCTTTGATTTTGCTCTTGATGAAGAAGATATGATGGAAATAATGGAACTTGATAATGGTGAAACATTATTCTTCAACCATCAAAATCCTGAAGTTGTCGAAAGGTTTGATGATATAAGTTAATATTAGTAAAAACAAATTAGTTATCATGGCGTATGAAATTAAAAACAAAAAAAATATTTCAACAATTGGTGTACATGCTGGACAGGAAGAAGTTGATGAAACCGGTTCTCGTGTAACTCCAATTTATCAAACAACATCTTATGTATTTGATTCCCCGCAGCAGGCTGCAAACAGATTTGCACTTAAGGAAGGAGGAAATATCTACACAAGACTTACAAACCCTACAACTGAAGCATTCGAAAAGAGAATGGCTGCTATTGAAGGAGGAACAGCTGCATATGCAACGGCTAGTGGAATGTCTGCAATTTTTTATACAATCATTAACTTAACTTCAGTTGGAGATAATATTGTATCAGCAGACAACCTCTATGGTGGAACATATGAGTTATTTGAGAATACATTGGAAGAATTAGGACGTACTGTAACATTTGTGGATTCACAGTCTCCAGAATTGTTTGAAGAAGCTATTGATGAGAAGACAAAAGCAATATATGTAGAATCTATTGGAAATCCAAAACTTGATATTCCTGATTTTGATAGATTGGCAGAAATTGCACATTCACATGGAATTCCATTGATTGCAGACAATACTGTTGGTATTGGATCTGTAAGACCATTTGACCATGGTGTTGATATAATTTCATCATCTGCAACAAAATACATTGGTGGACATGGAACCACTCTCGGTGGAATTATTATTGAAAAAGGTGACTTTGACTGGATGAGCGGAAAATTCCCAACTTTATCTGAACCTGATGAAACTTACAATGGGTTGATATTCGGTGAAACTTTCAAAGGTGCTGCTTTTACAACAAGAATCAGGGCAGTTGTTGGAAGGGATACTGGTGCTGTACCTTCTCCATTTGGATCATTTTTATTATTACAAGGTTTAGAAACTTTAGGTCTTAGAATTGAAAGGCATGCATCAAATGCAATGGCAGTTGCAGAACACTTGGAAGCACATCCAAAAGTGGCTTGGGTAACATATTCAGGTCTTGAATCCTCTCCAAACCATGAAGTAGCTAAAAAATATGCTGAAAAAGGTTATGGTGGAATCGTATCTTTCGGCCTTAAGGCAGGTTATGACGGTGCTTTGAAGTTCATTGAAAATGTTGAATTGCTTTCATTGTTGGCAAACATTGGGGATGCTAAATCATTAGTTATTCACCCGGCATCCACTACACACTCACAATTGTCTGAAGAACAGCAATTGTCTACTGGTGTAACTCCTGATTTAATCAGATTTGCTGTGGGTATTGAAGACATTGAAGACATTTTAGCTGATGTGGACCAAGCGTTAGATAAAATTTAAACTGAAAGCTTTTTAGCTTTCAAATATCTTTTTTTTATTAGATTTTTATGCAGACTAATGATAATATTGAATCAATTATTGGAAATCCAAGAAAAGCTATTAACAGATTGGCTTTTCCAACTATAATTTCCATGCTTTTGATGTTTTTAAATAATTTAATTGATAGCTTTTATGTAGCTGGAATTAATGCTGATGCTCTTGCTGCACTCGGATTCATTTCACCATTATATCTTGTTATCATTGGTCTTGGAACTGGTGTTGGTGCAGGTACCAATTCATTATTGTCCAGGTATCTTGGAGCACAACGAACTGATGATGCAAATAATGCAATTGTACACTCAATAATTTTAACAATTATAGTTTCAATTATTATTTTAATCATTGGTCTGTTCTTTTTAGATGATTTAGTCATATTGCTTGGAGCAAGTGGTGTAAGCACATATTGCTTAAGCTATGGTGAAATAATATTCTTGTTGAATATTGTATTTTTAATGCCTAATGTAACAGCCAGTATTTTCAGAGCTGAAGGTGATGTTAAAAGAGCAACCAATCCATTGGTATTGACAGCTATCATAAATATGATTTTGGATCCAATATTGATCTATGGATTAAATTTAGGTATTTTTGGAGCGGGATTTGCAACAGTCATAGCTTCATTTATAGGATTATTATGGATGATGTATTGGATTTTTGTTAAAAAGGATACATATTTTAAGTTCAAACTCTCAAATTACAAAGCTAAACTTGAAATATATAAAGAAATACTTGTTGTTTCACTTCCGGCAGGTACCGAAGAGATAATATTTGCATTAGTTGCAATAATCTTGAACTATTTGATCATAATGACTTCTGGAGTTGGTGAAGTAGCAGCTTTTACAATAGCTTTTAGATTTATTTCAATGGCATTTCTTCCATGTATGGCGATTGGAATTGCAACGATTACAGTTTCAGGAGTTGCATATGGTGCTTGCAACTGGAAAAACTTTAATGAAACAATAAAATACTCAACATTGATTAGTCTTGCAATTACATTGATTTTCACTGTAGTATTTTTCTTCTTTGCTCATCCGATTTGTGAATTATTTAACTTTACATCAAATAATATGGATTTGGTCAACCGCTCAGCAGAGGTTTTACAGCTATTTGTATTTTATAATGTTCTGATTCCATTTGGTGCAACTGCTGCATATACTTATCAAGGTGTTGGATCAGGATTTAAGTCTTTAGCTTTGACAATCCTTAGAGAATTGTTGTTAAGTATGGGTTTTGCTTATTTAATGGGCATTACTATGGGAATGGGGGTATTTGGAGTATATCTTGGTGCGATAATTGGAATGAACATAGGTTCATTAATTGGTTTCATTTGTATTTGGGTATTTAATTTGAAATTTAAAAAAAGAGTGTCTCAATAAAAGAGAAATTAAACTAAATTCTCTTTTGATTGAGTATTTAATGTATTGTAGTAATATCCTTTAAGGGAAAGAAGTTCTTCATGGTTTCCTTGTTCTATTATTTCTCCATTTTCGATTACAATGATTTTATCAGCATTTCTGATTGTTGAAAGTCTATGAGCGATGATAAAACTAGTCTTATTTTCCATTAATCTATCCATTGCCCTTTGAATTAATTTTTCAGTTCTTGTATCAACGCTTGATGTTGCTTCATCTAAAATCAAAACTTCTTTTGATGAGAGAATTGTTCTAGCTATTGTAAGCAACTGTTTCTGGCCGTGAGAAATATTATCAGAATCCTCATTTAAAACAGTTTTATAGCCATCTGAAAGTTGTCTTACAAAATTATCAACATAAACCTGCTTTGAAGCTTCAACAACTTCATTATCACTAACGTCAAGGTTTCCATAGCGAATATTGCTTTCAATTGTATCTGAAAACAGCCAGGAATCCTGCAAAACCATCCCTATATGTGATCTAAGTGAATGATTGTCATATTCCTCAATGTCAACTCCATCGATTTTTATGGAACCGGAGTCAATTTCATAGAATTTCATAAGCAATTTGACAATTGTTGTTTTTCCAGCTCCGGTTTCGCCGACAATAGCTATTTTCTGACCTTTTTTAACATCAAAAGTTAAATTCTTTATAATCTTTTCATTGGGGATGTAGCTGAAGCTCACATTTTCAAATGTTATTCCTTCTTTAATTTCCATCAACTGTTTGTCAGATGGATTTTTTTCATCATCATAATCTAAAAATTCAAATATACGTTCACTTGCAGCCATTGCAATTTGTATTTGATTCATAACTCTTGTAATCTGTTGAATTGGTCTTGTAAAACTTTGTGTGTATTGGAAGAATGCAAGGATGTCTCCAACAGCTATTGCTCTTTGAAGAACAAATATTGCGCCTAAAACAGCAATTACTACATATGTGAAGTTTGAAATAAAGTTCATTAAAGGTCCATTCAAACTGGAGTAGAATTGTGACTTCCATTCTTGGTCAAACCATTTATCATTGTCGTTTTCGAATTTCTCCATGGATATTTCTTCCTGATTGAATACACGAATTATATCATGCCCTGTAAATGTTTCTTCGATTTGACCATTTAAAGCACCCTTAAACACTAACTGCTTTAGGAAGTAGCTTTGAGAGAATTTTGTAATGAATCTGATTACCAAAAATGCAATTGGTATGAGAATGATTGTTGCAAGTGTCATCCAGATGTTGATTGTAAGCATCATTATGAATACTCCAATAAGGGTAATAACTGCAGTTGTCAACTGTAGGAATGATTGTGTTATTCCATGCTGAAGTGAGTCAACATCGTTAGTGATTCTAGATAGGATATCTCCTCTTTTGTTTTCATCAACACTTTCCATTGGGAGACTTAATATTTTATCCATCAATTTTTCTCTTAAATCATAGCTTATTTTTGTAGATACTTCAATTAAAAAGAAGCTTTGAAGGTATGAAAATAATGAACTGGTGACATACAATATCACAACAATAGTTAATAGATAAAATAATGTGTCAAAGTCCATTAAGCCAGTGTTGATTCCATTAAATATTGTTGTTGTTGCTTGACCAATAAGCAATGGGGCTATTATTGTAAATGCGGTTGAAATAATAGCGCAGGTTATTGTCAATGCCAATTTGAACTTATGGTCTTTAAGGATAGTCAATATATTTTTGATAGTTTTTTTGTTGTCAACAGCCTTTTCTGGAGGTTTTCTTCTAATTGGTCTTGGACTCATAATAATGCCTCCATGCTATCGATTTGAGTATTTACAATTTCTTCATATATCTTACAACTTTCAACAAGTGAAGAATGTGTTCCTCTGTCAATTATTTTACCGTTATCTATTACGAGAATTTCATCAGCATCCATAATTGTTGAAATTCTTTGGGATACAATCAATATGGATGAATCTTTCAGATTCTTAAGATTGTTCTTTATTTTTCTCTCCGTGTTCATATCAAGTGCTGAAAAACAGTCATCAAACAGGTAAAAGTCATGTTTTCCGATAATTGCTCTTGCAATGGACAGACGTTGCTTTTGACCACCTGAATAATTAGATCCTCCTTGAGTTACTTCCTCTTCAAGATTGGATACAAAATCAACTTGAGCTATTTCAAGAGCATTTTTAATTTCCTCATCTGTTGCATCACTTTTTCCGGTTAACATGTTTGATTTGATGTCACCCTGGAATAAAATTGCTTTTTGAGGTGTAAAACTGATTTTATCACGTATACTTTTCAATTTAAAGTTCTTAATATTTTCACCATCGATTAGAATTTCACCTGAGCTTGGATCTTGAAGACGGGGAATCAAATTGAGAATTGTTGACTTTCCACTACCTGTTCCACCAATTATTGCTGTTGTTTTACCGGGTTTTAGTGAAAAATTAATGTCTTTAAGGGTTTCTTTTTCACTGTTCGGGTAGCTGTATGAAACATTCCTAAATTCAATTGTGGGATTGTCTGAAATATCTGCAAGCTCACCGTCAGTTATTGTCAGCTCAGTATTTAATACTTCACTCACACGCCTTCCTGAAACGAGGAATCTTGGAAGCATTATGAAAAATGCACCTATCATTAAAAAGGAAGTTACAACCTGTGTGGAATACTGGATAAATGCTATTATGTCTCCGGTCAATATTGAACCCGCAATTGCGTCGTATGCTCCGAAATACAATATTAAAACAATCATTAGATTCATAAGTAATGTAAGCAATGGAAGCATAATGAGCATATTTCTAAAAACATAGATATTTACATCATAAAATTCCTTATTGATATTTTTGAACTTTTCTTCCTCATAGTTCTGTCTTACAAATGCTTTAATTACAGGAATTCCAATTAAAATTTCTCTTGATGTTTTATTTATTTTATCCATAATTTCCTGAATTACTTTAAAGTAAGGAAGGACTCTTACAATAACAATAACTAAAAGGATTACAACACCAATAAATGTGACAAAGATAATCCATGATAGGTTAGTTCCAAGTTCAAATGCCTTTATGATACTTCCAATTCCAAGAAGTGGTGCAAATAATATTGTTGTAAATACCATTGCAAGTACACTTTGGAGCTGGTTAATGTCATTTGTTGATCTTGTAATTAATGAAGACCTTGAAATCTTGTTTAATTCATGGTTTGAGAATCTTAAAACCTTGCTGTATACAATTTTTCTTAAATCCTTAGCATAACCAGAGGAAACTCTGCTTGAAAAGTAGGAAACTCCAACTGTTGCAAGTGCAGATATCGCAACCATCAAAAGCATCATCATTCCAGTATCAATGATAAACTGGAAATTTGTATTTTGAATTCCAATGTCCACGATATCTGATGTGTATTGTGGTAATGTCAAGTCACAGTATACTTGTACTACTAAAAACAGGAATATTGCAAATATTTGCCCTATCTTGTTTTTTATAGGTGCTATTAATTTTTTCATCAGTATTTAATAGAGTTTTAATATATAATAATATTATGAAAAAACTTGCAATTTTTGATTTTGATGGAACTATATTCAATTCAATAACTGATGTAATAATCTGTTTTAACAAGGCATTGTCCGTTAACGGTTTTCCTACTTTAACTTATGAGGAATATATTGAGATTTTAGGTGGAAATATTGATGAACTTGTATCATTGAGTTTGAAAGATAAAAACACACCTGAAAACATGGAGCTTGTCAAAAATACTTATGATGAAATTTACGGCACATCCAATAGAGAAAATTCACTTCCTTTCGATGGAATGCATGAAGTTTTGTTGGAATTGCAGAAAAAAGGAATATTGCTTGCAATAAATTCAAACAGAAAAAATGATTCAATCAAAAAGTTTATTGGAAAATATTACTCAGATATTGACTTCAAAGCTATTGAAGGTCATAATCCTGCATATCCATCAAAACCACGTCCTTGTGGTGTTAAAAAGATGTTGCATAAGTTAAAAGTATCAAAAGATGATGCAATTTATATTGGAGATTCATCAACAGATATTAAAACAGCCAAAAATGCTGAAATTGATTGTGTAATAGTTAAATGGGGCTATGGGGATCCGGAAGATTATGTGGATGAGTATATTCTTGATGCTATTGAGAAACCATCAGATATATTCAACTTTTTTTAATTATAAATGCAATTTAAATTTTCAATATTCAATAAACTAATACTTCTCAGAATCATTTATAAATTTTTATATATGCTCTAAATGTAAAATTAATAATGGTGACATATGTGTCACTGATTGAGGGAGAATATGAGGAATAAAAAATTTAAATTCTTATTAACATTTTTATTTTTAATTCTTTCATGTAGTATAGTGTCCGCATCATCTGATGTGGATGGGAATCTGTCTGCTGATATTGATTCGGTTGATGATTTGTCTAGTAATAATTTAGTTGAAAATGAATTGGCTGTAGATACTCCATTAAATAATGAAAATTCCAGTTCAAGTATTAGAAATTCAAGTTTACTTCTGCTGATGGAAGTTCATCTGATGATAACGTTGCCCATTTGGTAAATGGTAATCAGAATGGTGGTGTAACTTCTCAGGGGTATACTGTATTTTGTGCTGATGAGGATTTGTCTAGTCCTACTAAAAATACCAGATTAGTTCTCAGTAACGTTTCCATATTAACAAATAGTTTTTATGAAAACAGTACTGGTGAATTATTAAAGATACTTGTTTATAATTATCTTGATGAAATAAAGGATACTCATTTAGATGTGTATAAGTTATCCGGATTCACTATATCTTATCATAATTTTACTTATAGTGATCTTCTTATGACATGTCTTGTTTGGTCGTTAACTGACTCACCGTATAAGAATATTAATACTTCAGGTGACTTGTTACCTAATGGTTATCAAAACATATATTCCTTGTTGGATTATATGTATACGTCATATAAACAGATACTGAATAGTTTGGAATCATATCCAAATCTTGTTAATGGTGTATATTATAAAAAGATTATGGATAATAAAATAGATTCTAAAAAAGAAATCACTGATGTTCTTCTTGATTTTACAAATAGAGTAGTCAATGATTACGAAAATGGTGTCTGTATTCCTGATAAGGCATTTAAAAATTATAGTAATGGGACTGTAAGAACCTATGATTTTGCAGCTTATGAAACTGTTTCATATTTGTAGAATTTATTTGCATTTAAAGTAACTGATGTGGATATTAAAAATTTTGAAATTGTGTTTAATATGTCAGTTTCAAAAGAGGCATTAAACAAAACAGTTGAAGTTGGAGATTTGGTTGAATTTGTCATTAATGTTAAAAATACTGGTAATATTAACCTAAATGATGTATTTGTAACTGAAGACAAATATTCCGGTTTGGAATTATGTTTCTTATAAAGATTCCACAGGTAAATGGTCTTTTGATGGCAATAACAAATGGTCTTATTCCGGTTCATTGGGAGTCAGTGAATCTGCAAACTTTACCGTTGTATTTAAAGCTATGAAATTAGGAAACTTAACAAATTGTATTACAAGCGGATCTAATAATACTAATAATAAAACTTCAAACGCCACTGTTGAAGTTAAAAACAGTATTCTCAATAAAGATGAGCTTAACAATCAAACCAATACAACAACTAATACTACAGATAATACTACTAAAAATGATACTAATGATTCTATTGAAGAGTTAGGTACTATTGAAGATATAGTAGATTCTGATAATGTTGATAACACTATAAAAGCATTTGCTAATAAATCAAATGGAAATGCTACTGGTAATCCATTGCTTGCATTATTAATAGCAATTTCATTGATTGGATGCAATAGATTTAGAAGAAATAAAAAATAAAATTTTAGGATTAAATATCCTTTTTTTCTCTTTCTTTTTATAAAATAATATTATTTTAAGTTAACTATTTTTAATAGTAAATTCAAGTTAATATTATGTTATTATTTGTACAGTACCCAAAATGTTCCACATGTAGAAAAGCTAAAATCTGGTTGGATGAACATAATTTGGAATATGAGTCAAAACATATCGTAGAAGACAATCCCACTGCTGAAGAATTGCGCAAATGGTGGGAAATATCTGATTTACCTCTTAAAAGATTTTTCAACACCAGTGGTATGAAATATCGTGAACTAAAATTAAAGGATAAACTTCCGGAAATGTCAGAAGATGAACAGTTTGATCTTTTAGCTACTGATGGAATGCTTGTTAAAAGGCCAATTATTGTATCAGAAGATACTGTTTTGGTCGGTTTTAAAGTTAAAGAATGGGAAGAAAAATTATTATAAAAACTAAAGTTCACAGTTTAACTTATTGGATTAGAATAATTTGTTTGGATACTTATGGATACTGAAGAATTATTTATTAAATATGCTGATAAAGAGCTTGAAAAAAATTCAATTAAATGGGCCAGAGAACTTGTAATTATACTTATAGTTTATTCTTTGATAGTTGGTGTACTAAATTTAAATATTCTTCCATCGATGTGAAACTGTGATTCTAAAGAATTTTTTAAATGATTTACAAACATTTTTTAAGCTTCCCAGGTAATCTGAAATTAAATGTTCTGATTCACTTTTTAATTCATTCGTAAAATTGCTGTTTTTATCAACAAGACTTGTTAAATCTGTTTGAAAGGTTTTATCACAACGTTTGCAAATATAGCGCTGAACTTTCACTTTTGTTTTACCAATTTCTTTAAATACCTATGTTTTTTTTGTAAAACCATATTTAACAATATGGCGAGTTCCACAATGTGGGCATCTAGCTAAACTCATTTTAAAATAAGGAACATCCTTTTTAAAACTTAAATCAAAAGATTTCAGAGCCTTTTGACAGGATTTAAAAATTTTCACAAAACGAGGGTCGGAAAGCACTAATCCATCATTAGAATCGCAAAATATATATTGTTCAACATCTAAAATGCTATTTGGAGTATTTGTTTTTTGGTTTAGCATGATAAAAACTTTTACTCCATTTATTTATTAAATTTAACTATTTTTAGATAAAATTAAAAATTCCAAACCAATTTCATCAAAAAATTTCAAATCAACAAAGTTTTTGAAAGAGTCTAATACTATGATATTTATTATTATTTTAATATTAAAAATTAAAAGTCCAAGAGCATTTGAAAAGTAATTCTTTAGAAGAATATATCTAAAGAACTCTGTTTGGATTTATCACTTTCAAACAATGAATTAATACCAAATTCTTGGATTTCCAAACGTTGTTTCAAGTAATGTGAAACAGGATATCTGTTAACAAGCTCTTGTGATATTTCAAGGTATTTGGTAACTGATCCTTTTGAAACAGATAATATCAGGCTACCTCCACATCTACATTTTCCGGTAAGTGGCATTCTTCTGTATTTGGCACCACATTTAGGGCATCTGACCTTTTGTTTGGAAAATGCTCTTGAGTTACCCATGATATCTGGCAAGAAATGAGATGATAAAACTTTTTCTACAACTCCTCTTTGATCTACGGCTCTAATTAATTCAGCAAGGGCAATTTGAGCTTCAACCTTTTCTCTCATTGAAGGTAATCTCTTATAGAGACAAACGGTCGGTCCAGCATGGATACTTGAAGTATGGTGCGAAAACATTAATCCTTTATATTGCTGTGGGGTTCCTAAATGCATTTCTACATTATCAATGTATTCTAAAACCTCTGCAGGCTTGTGAGGAGTATATGTTTCTTCATAAAATTCAACTGGGAATCTTTCAAAGATGTCTAAGTTGTGAGATTCATCATCTATCTCTTCAGGGTCAATTCTTGAAGATAAAACTAAAGGAGCATCCATACTTCCTCCTCTAGTATTTGGTAAATATGATTTTGAAAAGTTGATTAATGCATCTAATAACAACATAACTGCATCTTCGTCACTGTCACAGTTTCTACGCTTTGCAGAATGGAAGTAAGGGT
Source organism: Methanobrevibacter sp. (assembly GCA_022775905.1). Lineage (NCBI taxonomy): Archaea > Methanobacteriati > Methanobacteriota > Methanobacteria > Methanobacteriales > Methanobacteriaceae > Methanobrevibacter > Methanobrevibacter sp. Next base: position 58,025 of record JALFJX010000024.1, on the reverse strand, counting down.
GAGCATAACAACCTAATGCTTTTGTAAATCCTACAATTCTTCCAAGTACTCCTGCTGAAGTGTGGGGTGCAAGACCTGCAACCAAGTGTCCGATTAAATCACTTTTCTCTTTAACATTATAGAATGTATCCATATGGTAATATCTTTCAAGCTCATCATCAATGAATTGAGCAGTACGAAGCAAATATTCTCCACAATTATCAGAAATAACAATATCCTGAACCTTAAGCTCAATAATTTGATCTTCATTTTCAATTGGGTTGCCGTAACAGTCTTTTTCATAACCCATTTCCAGTAGCTTTTCAACTGTAACACCAATTTCACTTGGTATGAAATGAGTAAGTGGCAAATCAGTTGAATCGTGTCTGATGGTTCCATCCTTAAATGTGAATACTTCATGTTTTGCTCTGAGGATTCCCTTTTCAATAGGTTCTGGCAATTTGGACTCGGAAATCATACCTACTACACCTTTAACTTCATCGACACGTCTTACTTTGACATTGTCAGATGCTTTTTTAAGCATGGCTGCAAGTGGAATTGTCTTTTGGGATGGTTTTCCCATTTCAGTGGGGCTGCCACATTTAGGACAAAGTGCTCCAAATGAGCTGATTCCACATTCTGGGTTTGTACATTTTCTTCTGGAAATTTCTATTTTTATACTGCCTTTTTTAGCAGCTGTTGCAACTAATCTTCTAGCTCCCCCATTATTTCCAATTGGAATCAATCCGTGAGGAGCAGGTCTCATTAATCTTTCTTTTGATTTTTCAGGTCTACCCACACGAGTACCGATGTATGCTGGAGCTTTATTTTTAATTTCAACAGGTGAAACCTCATTTACAGCTTCAATTGTGGTTTCTTTTTCAGGTAACTTTCCAGATAATGTTACTAAAAGTGAGTAAGCATGATCTTTATCAATGATTATTTTATTGTCACGTATGATATGGGGAACGCCAATGATTTCAAGAACTCTTTTTTCATATGATAAATCAAGTTGCATTCCTTCATCTTGGTTGAATGTTGATTTTCCTCTTTCAATCAAATCAATCAATGAATTTAAATCATCAATGGTCACGTCATTGTAGCAATATGTGTATTTAGGGTGAAGAGGAATGTCATATTTTTTGGATAATGTAAATGCTTCGATAGCTGTTAAGTATTCATATTCAAGTTTGTGTAAATCCAAATTAGTATTGTCTGCATCGAAGTCTTCACTTCTCATTAACAATTGAATCCACCATTCTTCACACCATCCAGATGGGTATAAAGGTTGGTTGTTTCTTAAGAATTCTCCAAATGCAACAAGCATGTCTCCTAAAAACAGGATTTCAACAACGTCCTTTTTGACTTCACGTGCTTTTTTAACTGAATCAAGGATTAATACATCACCATTTTTAAGTTTAACTGTAGGTCCTTCAATTGAGTCTACAGGTACTACGCAGTTACCTTTTCCAGGGTATTCAATTTTAAGTTGGGTTCCCACTGCTAAAAAATCAAGTAATGCCATTGTTGCTGGATGAACTCCCATAGTTGCAAGACCTGTATTTCTTGATCTTCCATATCTTAATCTAAATCCACCTTTTTCAGAGGGATATCCAAGAACGGGCCTTCCACCAATAATATCTTGAATGTATTTTGGCTCGTGAACGATGTCTGAATCTGATTCTTCTTTTGAGTCATCCTTTTTTGGTTTGGAATATTCTTCAAGCCAATCCCAATCAAGACCTAATTTGTTTGAAATCTTCTTGATTTTCTTTGATTTCTGGATAACTCCTTCAACCATCGCAAGCAATGCTCCACCACGAATGTTGTTTGTTTCAACACGTTCTAAATCACGGTGGGATACTTCTACCTTGTCAGTCTGTTCTCCTGAAACTTCTACTGGAATGTGGTTTGCTGCAAATCTCACTTCTTCTGGTGTTGGTGAGTATTGTAAATTTGTAACTTCTGATTCGTATAATTCGACTTCTTCCACATATCTTTCAATTTCATCATCAATAGGCTTGAATGCATCAATACCGATAGCTCGTCTGATTTTATCTCCTAAAAGCACGGCTAATGCGGCTGCAGTACCACCTGCACTTCTGATAGGTCCTGCAAAATATACTCCGATGTATTTTGTTCCATCAAAATTGTCTTTAATCTTAACATCAGAAATTCCTTCGAGAGGTGCTGCTACTACTCCTTCTGTAAGGATAGCAAGTGCAGTTCTAAGACCTTGGTCACATCTTTGTTCTGTGTCCCATTCTGCTTTCTCACCAGTAAGCTCGAACTTACCTGAAGCAATCTCTGCTGCAATTTCAAAAGCAACTTCTTCCCTAGTTATGTCTTGTTCTAATGTTTTAATTCTTTTAGCCACACCTTCAGGACCAACAAGCCCTTCCACTCTCTCAGCTAAATCCTTTGCAAGAGGCACTTCTGTTTCCAATTCAACATCCAGTCCTTTAGATCTTGCTTCATTAGCTATTTCGTATAGGTGATGGGTATCAGCTTCTAATCTATCAAAATAATCCATGGTATCGCCACAAGTTACAAAATTAATTTAACATATAATCTATTGATTTTACTAATTTAATAATGTTTGTAATTTTTAAAAATCACTATTGATATTCATAATTTAATAATACTTAAATATTGAAAAATTCAAATTTTTAAGTGTAAAGTGTAGTTGAATTTTTTTAATTAATGTTGCTGTTTTGGTGATTTTAATGTCAAACGATAAACCAATCAATGCTATGTACGGTAGCAAAATGAAATTAGACTTAGATAAGCTCAAAAGAAATCGCAAAGAAAATACTGAAGTAAAATCTGTTGAAAAAACTGTAGAAGCACCAGTAGTTGAAGAGACTGCGGTTGAAAAAGTTTCACAAGAGGTTAGTGAAGAAATCATCGAAGAACCAGTTGATGATGTTTCTGAAGAAAATATTGTAGAAAAACCTGCTGATGAAATCGTTGAGGAAATTCCTGAAGAAGATGAAACGCCTGATGAAGAACCTTCCAAAAAAATTGATTCCAGTATATTGGATGGTTTAAAAACTAAATTAAGCGAAAGAGAGAAGAAATTATCTAATCAGTCTAGTGAACTTAACTACTTAACTAATAAAATAATTCCTAACCTTAAAAAGGAAAATGCTAAATTAAAGGGTCTTAAAACAGAATTGACTGATGCACTTGAAAAAAGTACCAGAAAATACTTTGACCAATTAGACATTAATGCAGATTTGAGCAATCAAATTGGAAAGCTTGGTGCTGAAGGTGCGGTAAACAAAGTAAGAGCAGATAAATTGGAAAATGAACTCAACTCCATTAAGGAGGAATTACAAGCTAAAATAGATCAGTACAAAGAAAAGCTTGATTCAATAAATATTGATGAGTTGAAAAAAGAAAACAATGACTTGTCTGTTGAATTAAATGAGGTCAAAACTGAATTGGATAAAGCTAAAAAAGAAAATGTTGAACTTTCCAGTGAAGTTAAAACATTAAGAGATGAAATAATAGAAATTGGCAATTACAAAGATGAAGTTGATAGCCAAAACAAAAAAGAAATTGAAGGTCTAAAAGAGGAAATTTCATCACTTACTGCAAAACTTAAAGTTAAGGAAAGCAGCTATGATAAATTATCCAATGAATCTGGCAAAACTATTGCTGATTTGAAAAAACAAGTTGCAAAACTTGAAGAAGATTTGGAAAAAGAATCCAACAAAGGATTATTCAAACGATTTAAATAGATGATTAATTTCATCTAATCTATTCTTTTTTTTTAACATGACAAATGATGATTATTTTATGGGTGAAGCCATTATTGAGGCTCAAAAATCTTTAGATGAAGGTGGACTTCCTATTGGTGCAGTTATCGTTAAAGATGGGGAAATAATATCTAGAGGCCATAATAGATTAATTCAAAAGAGTTCTGTAGTTTTGCATGCTGAAATGGATGCAATTGAAAATGCGGGTCGTCTAAACTATGAAGATTATACTAAATGCACCATTTATACAACACTGTCTCCATGCCCTATGTGTTCAGGCGCTATAATATTATATAATATACCAAAAGTTGTCATAGGTGAGAATACAACATTGATGGGTGCTGAAAATTTTCTTCAGGATAATGATGTTGAAGTAGTAGTATTAAATAATTTGAAGTGCAAAGATTTATTTTTAAAATTCGTCGAAGACAATCCTGGTGTATGGGAAGATGAACTTAAAAAAGTTGGAAATACTACTGAGGTGAAATAGTGGAGATTATTGTAACTAATGAAATGGATGAAAGATTTATTGAATTTTGTAAATCTTTTGAATGCTTTTTGGATGATCCTCAGGTTGTTTTATTATTAAATAGCTTCGGTAAAACCATTGGGTGTGCCAGTTTTAAGGTCTATGATGCAGAATCTGCTGAAATCACTACATTGTTCTTAAATTCATATGATGACCGTGAAAAAATAGCATATAAATTAATAAGACAGCTAGAAAAGATAGCTATGGACTATGAATTTAAAAGTGTAGTTGTCAATTTTGACAGTGATGAGGATATTCTAATTGAAATTTTTGAAAAATTGGATTACAAATTCGTAGATGAACTTTTAATGAAAAAGGAATTTAAAAGTTTAATATAACTCTTTTTTTTAAATATATTTATTAATGTTGAACAACAAACTTATTTTTATTAAAGATAATTTGATGATTAATAAATAATTAATGATTAATTTAACTTTAATTTTTATTCATGTTTATTCAATCATGTGATTTGAATCATGATGCCTTCAAATAACTTCAAGGGAGGTGGAAATATGAATTATAAATTAATATGTGCATTGGTATTATTATGTTGTATACTTAATGTATCATGTGTATTTGCACAAATGAATGATACAAATGTTTCTTCAACTGAAATTGGGGAAACTTTTTCAATTAATACTACATTAACTCCTGATGTTCCAGATTTGGCAGGTAATGATACATTCTACGTTAATTCGAACAATGTTAATACTTACTTTCCAGATAATACTCTAGATGACAAGTATAAGAATAAGACATTGGTGTTCAGTGGGGAATTCACAGACATTGGTGTTTTAAAAATTAAATCAGATTTTGTCACTATTAAAGCTCCTGGGGCTCATCTAAAAAATACAGTATTTGATATTTCAGGTAATAATGTCACTTTAATGGACATTACAATGGATTTAGATACTAGTTATGAAGAAGTTGATGGTGCAGCAATATATGTTGGTGCTGATAATGTTAATTTAATTAATTTGTATGTAAATTATGTAGTTCCATACAATGTTAATGCTTACGTCGTCTGTGGCGAAGCAAACGAATGGTACCCATTAAGAAATCTTAAGATTATAAATTCCACTTTTTACTTTGAAGCTCACAATGATGAAGTTCAAAAATATAATTGTGCAGTTAAATTAACTAATTTCCACGACAGTTCAATGGAAAATACTACAATTGTAGGTTCATATCCATTAAATGAAGTTCAATACGGTGTAGATGGGGCCACTTTAGATGGTCTTTTTGTCTACAGTTTTGGAATTGAAGGCTGTAACAATTTTGTTTTGAAGGGAAATCAAATAATTTCGGATGTCAATAAAAGGCCGGCTTACCAGTACCCTACCCTTGATGGTGTGGTATTGAGCAGGTCTGATGATGTCTTGATGTATAATAACACAATTTACATGACGGATTTTGTCACAAATCCTGGTGTTGAGAATTATTTGTATGGTGTTAATGTTCATTCATTAAATAATTTGACTATGGACTCAAATAATATCTCCATAATTACGACTGGAGGTAAACTGGCTTTGGGTACTGCATATCCAATTCAGCTAAATGGTCCTATGGAGGATGTTAAAGTAACAAACAATGACTTATACTCCTTTTCAAATGGGCCGAACATTGGTATTTATTCTCAAAATTTTTATGGAGACACATCCATTTTAATTGCGAACAATACCATTAATGTAACTGGACTTGCAGGAACTCATGAATGGGCGTTGGTAACAGGTATTGAATCTCAAGACTCAAGTGCAGAAATTGTAAATAATCAGATTGAAGTTCACAGCGTAGGTGAAGTAAATGTTGGCGATAATCTTTATGCAATTAGCTATCGTCAATTCACTGCAGGTGACCATACATATGTGATTCAAAACAATACTGCATTTACTGACGGTTATGTTGGAGTTTATCTATTGAGTTCTACCGATTCGGATATATCTGGAAATACATTAATTTCATATAATGAAAATGCTCAAACAGGATCTGATGCTTACGGCAGAGGTTATTATTCACATGATAATGACAATGCCAACAATAATGTTGTTATAAATATCAGGGATTATTTGGCTACCTTGAACAATGTTGATGGTGGAAATACAGATAATTCAAGGCCAAGTGGTGAGTCAACTTCTAATGTTGACGGAAGTTCATATAACTCCCAACCAACAACTCAATATGATTCCAATCCATTGATTCCGGGTTATTTTGACACTCATGGAATAACTGACAAGTCCGGAGAGTCTGATAATACTGGATTAGGAGATGGCACAAGTTCTCAAAATGGAGAATTTGATGAAGTTTATAATATAAATTCTGATGAGGTATTTGACAACAATCAAAAATCAAACAAGACCACCAATACTGAGATACAAAAAGAGGATTCTTCTTTTATGGATGGTGCAAATGTGAATTCATTGTCAAATGACACTGATGCAACACCTGATTTAAGTGGAAACGATGGTCCTATTGGTGGCAGTCAAGTAAGTCAATCAAATCAGCCAAGTGTTAGTAAAAAAGCATTTGAAATTGAGGAAGCAATGAAAAATACTCAAGATTTCATTCCATCAGTATTCATGGTTATAATTGCTTTAATTTTATTAATAATTGGTTATAAACGTCGTGATTCAAATTATGAATAAAACTCAGTTAAAAGATGTAAATTTATCTTTTAACTGTTTTAATTTAATCTTGGAGTGTTAAAATGAAATTAAATAGAATTGTGTTAATGTTCGTCTCATTAGTAATAGTAATGATGATGATTTCAGCGGTAAGTGCAAACATTAACGAAACTGATACCCTCAAAGATAATACAATAACATTCACTGACCAATTGGACACATCAAACGATGGGGATACAATACAATTGTCTAATGGAACATATACAGACAGTGATGTTACAATTAATAAATCTTTAACAATAATTGGGGATTATGATACTACATTTGATGGTGAATCTAAAAATTCTTTATTTACAATCAAAGGCAATTCCCAAGTCACATTTAAGAATATCAAATTTACTAATTTTTATAAATCCGGAAACGGTGCGGTATTTGATATTGAAAAGTCAAGTACAGTAATTCTTCAAAACTGTACATTTACAGATAACATAATGGCAATCAATAATCTTGGCCATTTGGAAATTTATGATTCTTATTTTAATAACAATAACTTAGTCGATGAGTATACTCAAGGAGGAGCTATCTCAAATGAAGGAAATTTATATGTAGAAAATTCAGTATTTGTTAACTCTAATGGGTGCACACACACTAACGGCGCTACAATCTTCAACAATGGTGATTTGACAATAAACAAGACAACAATAGCTAATGCATATGCTAAAGAAGAATCAAAAGGAGCAGCATTATTCAACAATGGTAAATGTTTTATGTTAAATTCAATAATTGAAAATAATACTATTGAGAGGTTTAACTTTAATTATATTGGTGGAAATGTATACAATCAGGGAAATTTAACTGCTGTTGGAAACATATTCAGGAATAACACTGGTAAATATGTAAAGCCAAACACTTGGTATGAAGGATCTCCTACAATTTATAATGTTGGTAGTTATCTAAATTTATCATATAATGCATTCATTGGAAATGTTTACTTCAATAGTATTTCAATTGACCTTTTTAACAATGGTGCAAAATACATTTCACTTGATAACAATTGGTGGGGTGGAGATGATCCGTTAGCTACAAACAAGGTAAACACTGGAAACACTGTTAATACATGGATTGTTTTGGATATAACTCCTGAATACTCAGCATTAAATATCAATGAGTCAGTATCCATTGAAGCATCATTTAAACTTAGCAATGGTGAATATATAAAAGAAAATGTCTTCCCAGAATTTAACATAACTTTAACAGATGGGAAAACAACTGTCATCAATGGTCCTTTCATGTTTGACAAAACCCAAAATAAAGGTTCATATACAGTATCTGCAACTTCATGTGGATTTACAAAACAGGCAACAATTGATGTTGGCAAAATCCCAGTATACATATATCTCACCACAGGTAATGTTACATATCCTAATGATGTTGTTGTGGAATTTACATGTAATGTTAATCAAGAAATCACAGTTGCCCTAAACAACAAAAATTATACTGTGAAAATCATCAATGGTAAAGGAACAATCACTTTCGATGATTTGGATGCAAAAACATATGATTTAAATGTGGAGTATACAGGAGATGCTGACCATTTCAAGGCATTCAACCAGACAAAAATCACTGTAGCAAAGATGCATGTAACACTTGCAATTGAAAATGTTTCAGACATTAAGGCAGATGAAGGAATAGATGCAAAAATTATATTGAATCCAAACGTAAGTCCTGTCACAGCAAATCTTTACATCAATGGAATATTCAATAAAACAATTTATCTAAATGATTCTGTTAATAACTTAACTTTTAGAAATCTCCATGAAGGTAAATACAATATTACTCTCATGATTTCTGAAACTGAAAACTATTTCTCAGCAAATGCATCTGCATTTTTCAGTGTTGGAAGGTATGATCCAAAAATTGGCATTAAAGTGGATGACATAAATGTAGGTGAAAATGCAGTTGCACAAATTTCTGCTTATAATTTCACTGGAAATGTTGTATTGTCAATAAACGGTGTCAATTCAACTGTTTTGATTAAGAACAATACAAATATTTCTATTTCAAATCTTGGTGGCGGTAAATATAATGTTTCAATTATCTTTAAAGGTGATAATCTATACTCACCATCAATTGCATCAACATCATTCAATGTATTGAAAAACAATCCGGAATTTGATATTGATATTACAAGAGAAAATAGAACTGGAATAATACAGATAAATACAAATGCAAACTGTACTGGTCGTGTTGGAGTATATGTCAATTTTGAAGTTGTCTATTTGAATTTAACAAATGGCAGTGCAACTTTCAATGTCACATTTGACAGCGGAACAAACTATGTCTTTGCATTTTATGAAGGGGACAGAAACTTTGAAAATGCAACCTACAACACAACAATAATAATAGATGAGGATTTCATAATTGTCTGTGAGGATGTTGAAGCTGTTGAATACAACAATTTCACATATTCTATTGTTCTAGTTGAAAAGAATAGAATTACAATGCCAAACCGTAATGTCACTATCAGATTCAATAATCAAATATATAATTTGACTACAGACAATGATGGAATGGCTGGAATCACTCTAAATCTGGCTAGTGGAGTTTATACAATATCTGCAAGCTATCTAAATCAAACAGTGACAAGTAATATCATTGTAAAACAATTGAATTTTATATTGAATTCAAATAATATTTCATATGGTGAAGATGAAATCATAACTGTCGTTTTTGAAGGCAATGTTACAGGCACTGTTACTTTTAAAATTGGTGATATTATTCAAAGTGTTGATGTAGTCAACTCTAAAGCTTCAATAAATATTTCTAGTCTTAAAATAGGAAAATATGATGTTAGTGCAACGTATCAAAATGAAATTATCTCAAAGAATTTAAACTCAACATTTGAAGTCAAAAAGGCAGTTCCGACTATAACAGTTAAGACAGAAAATATTCTCCCTGGTGAAGAGGAAATGATTGAAGTATCATTTTCCGAAAACATTCATGGTGAAGTTACAATTAAAGTCAATGATTCAATTTATATTGTTGAAATAAATGATTCAAAAGCTATATTGGCACTTAACAATCAGGAAATCGGAAAATATGATGTAATTGTTACATATGATGGAAATGAAAATTATACCAATGTAAGCTGTCAAGTTTCATTTTCAGTCAGAAATGAAACCACAACCATTTCATTGGATATTAATGATTCATATTATGGACAGGACTTGATAATCAAAGCAATATTGAATAATGCTGCTACTGGATATGTTACTTTCAACATAAATGATATTTCAAAAACAGTGGATATAATCAATGGGGAAGCTATTTGTGAATTTGAAAGTTTAAATGTTGGAACCTATAGGGTGGATGTTACTTATAGTGGTGATTCAACATTCATAGCATCCAGTATTTATGGATTTGCAAATGTTCTAAAGGCAAACTCAACAATTAACATTGTAACCGGTGAGGTTACTTTGGGCGAAAACATAATGATTTATGCATATCTACCGCAAAATGCAACCGGTGAAGTCTCTTTTGAAATGATCGGGCAGTACTCAAAAAGGATTAAACAAATTGATAATGGAATTGCTTTCTGGTATATCTCACCGCTTGATGCAGGTAAATATACAATAATTGCAAGTTATGCGGGTGATGCAAACTATAATTCTTCAAGTGCGACATTTGTACTCAAGGTATCTAAGATAAAATCAGTATTGTCAGTTTCAATCAATGATGCTTCCGTAAATGATAGGGTAATTGCAAACATTAAGTTAACTGACATCAATGGGGAAGCAATAACTGGTAAAGTTGGTTTAACTATAGACAGTAAAACCTATAATGTTGATGTTAAAAAGGGCATAGGTAAATTGGTAATTGGTAAATTAAAACCTGGAAATTATATATTTTCAGCAGTATGCTCTGGGGATGATGATTACTCAACAACCTCTGTTAGTGGAAGCTTCAAAGTTGCCAGCGGTTTGTTGGAATCAGAATTAATTGTGGGTAATGTTACTTCATACTATAAAGGATCACAATCACTTCAAATAAAATTGAATTCAAACAATAAAGCTATTTCAGGAGCAATTGTCATTGTTAAAATCGGAAACAAGGAATATGAACTAACAACTGATGATGAAGGAAAAGCAGTATTGGATGTTGATTTGAATCCTGGGAAATATCTTGCAGAAGTAATCTTTGAAGAGACATTGTCTCACAAGGCAGCTAATGCTACTGCACAAATTACAGTCTTATCTACAATAAACTCAACAGATGTGGTAAAGCTCTATGGGTCAGGAACTCAATACTTTGCAATGTTCTTTACATCAGAAGGTAAGGCTTTGGCCAATACAGTGGTTAAGTTCACTATCAATGGAAAAGTATATGGAGTCAAAACTCTTGCAAATGGTATTGTGAGATTAAACATTAATATAAATCCTGGAACCTACAAAATAACTGCGGTAAATCCGCAAACAGGTGAAAAAGTTGTAAATACAATCAGGATTTATACAAAAATAATGGGAAATAAGGATTTGACACAATATTATGGTGCAGGAAAGTATTTCAAAGTGCGTATCTACAATACAACAAACCATAATCCTGTAGGTGCTGGTTGTAAGGTTGTATTCAAAGTTAATAAAAAAACCTACACGGTTAAAACTGATAAAAATGGATATGCATCATTAAAAATTAGTTTAAAACCGGGCAAATATACAATAACTACAACTTATAATGGAACTAAAGTATCCAATAAGATAACTGTAAAATCACTTATTTCTGCTAAGAATATTGTGGGCATAAAAGTTAAAAAGGTCACATTCAAAGTTAAGCTTGTTAATAAGAACGGTAAAATCGTTAAAGGTAAAAAAATAACTATTAAGTTTAAGGGCAAAACTTACAAGGTAAAAACCAACAGCAAAGGATATGCCTGTTTGATTTTGAAAAATCTTAAAGTTGGAAAATATACTGTCAAATCCACATATGGTTATTCAAAAATTACAAACACCATAAGAATTAAGAAGTGAATCTATATCTCATTCACTTTATTTTTATTTTTTTTCTAAGCTATTGAAATAATCGAAGATAGCTATTTTTATTTTTAAGTTGTTATAAAATTGATAAAAATTATTTTTCATATCTTTAATTTAAATGGATATAAAAATGAGTAAAAAAAGAAAATTTAAAAGATTAAGCTTCTTTTCTTAATCTTTTTACAACGAAATCTTTGTCTAAGCTGAGCAAGAATGAAGCTGCTCTTGGACCTTGTTTTTGACCAAGAATCATTTTGTAAATGGCTTGGAATCCTTTTTGAGGTTTTAATTCTTGTGCTTCTAAGATTTCATACATTGCATCGTGCAATTCAGTTGCTTCTGAGAATTCATTGTTTTCCATCAAGTCAGCTAAGTCAGCTAAGAATTTGTCTTGATCTTCGGTCAACGGTAATTTTGGAATGTTTTTCTCTTGCACTTGGAATTTTACGAATTTAGGTGCATAAGTATCTAACCAGTAAATTACGTTGTCAACTCTTTCACGATATTGAGCTAATTCAGTTTCATTTAAGTCGCCAAATTCTTTGTCTTTAAAGCTTTTTGATAATTGGGAGTTTCTTTTTAAAATTCCAAAGATTTTTTCTAAGTCGTCTCCAGCAATTTGGTAAGCGTTAACGAGGAATCTGAAAGGTGGTCTGAATGGTAAAGGACTACCTTCGTTGATTTGTACGATTTCATAGATTTCTTTGAATTTTTTACCTTCTTTTTCAGATGGTGCTTCTTCTTCACCGTAGAATACTTTTTCAACGGTATCAAATTGGTCGATAAAGTCTAAGAAAGACATTTTTGGTGAGAAGTCTTTTGCTTTCATTGGTTTGGATCTGAACAAGTAGTAGTTAAGACTTTCTGCAGGTCCAATTTTTAACCATTCTTCTGGAGCAAAGAATACTCCGTGAGATTTACTCATTGCTTCACCATCGAGAGTAATCCATTCGTATGGTACTGGGAATGGTGCAGGGTAATCAAAGATTTTTTCTGAAATAATGCTACTTACATCGTAGGATCCGCCACTAGCTGCGTGGTCTTTTCCGAATGGTTCACATGTGGTTCCGAAGATTTTCCATCTTGCAGCCCATTCTACTCTCCAGGTAAGTTTACCGTTACCTGATTTGATATCCATTTCACCTTCGTGGCCACATTCACATCTGTATTTGATGATGTCGCCGTCAAAGTCATAAGCATAAGTTGTGTTTACACGTCCACATTCGTCACAAATCGGGTTGTATGGTAACCAGTCATCTGCTAATGGTTCTCTTCTGTATTCGTTGAAAATCTCTTTGATTTCATCAACGTGTTCGAGAGAGGTTCTAATGTAGTCGTTGTAAACTCCAGTTTTATACATTTCAAAACCGGATTTGGTTTCCATTTCAATTCCGTAATCGTCCATTACTGAAAGTAAAGGTTTTTCAAAGTGTTCTACAAAGTTTGCACAGCAGCCGTCAGGACATGGGATAACGGAGTATGGCATACCTAAGTATTTGTCGTAATCTTCAGGAAGTGGGAATGGAACTTTTCTTAATGGATCGTGGTCATCTGCAATCCAGATGGTTTTTGCTTGTTTTCCGAGTTCCCTTAATTTTTTTCCAATTGCATTAGCAATAAATATGTCGCATGAGTTTCCAATGTGAATTGAACCTGAAATGGAGGTTCCACTTGCAATAACATGTTCTTCTACATCTCTTTCTGCTAATTCAGTAGCTATGTTTTCAATCCAATGTGTCATTTATATTCACCGTTTTAATAAAAAAATTATCATAAAATAAGTTATATTAAAATAATATTTGTTGTTATTTATATAAAAAGATTAGTAAAACTAAGTGATTTGATGATTATTTTTTCAAAGTTTTTAAAAAATAGTTAGTATATGATGTAAAACACGTGGTTTATTACATCATATTTTGGGAAATGAATATAAAAAATAAGAATAGATAGAAAATCTATCTATTTGATTAGGTCAGAATCAGATTTGTCTAACCATTCGTTAACGATTTTTACTGCACAGAAGTTACCGCACATTGTACATGCGTCTTCATCTTCAGGTGGTCTTTGATCTCTTTTTGCACGTGCAGCTTCAGGGAACATTGCACATTCATATTGTGCTTCCCAGTCTAATCTTTTACGAGCTTCAGCCATTGCTAAATCTTGGGAACCATCGATTATACCGGTTGCGAGGTCACCAGCGTAAGCTCCGATTTTAGTTGCAATTACACCTTCTTTTACATCGTCTGGGTCAGGGAGAGCGAGGTGTTCAGCAGGAGTTACGTAACAGATAAAGTCTGCTCCAGCTTTTGCAGAAGATGCTGCACCGATTGCAGATACAATGTGGTCGTAACCTGGTGCTACATCACATACAATAGGTCCGAGCATGTAGAAAGGAGCGTTGGAACACATTTTCTTTTGAATCATAACGTTTGTTGGGATTTCGTTAATAGGGATGTGTCCAGGTCCTTCAATCATACATTGTACTCCAGCTTCACGAGATCTATCGATTAATTCTCCTAAAATGATCAATTCTTGGATTTGAGCCCTGTCGGTTGAATCAGCAATAGATCCTGCTCTCATACCGTTTGCAAGTGAAAGAACAACATCATGTTCTTTAGCAAGTTCTAAAACATAATCAAAGTTTGAGTATAATGGATTTTCTTGTTCGTTTTCAACAATCCATCCAGACATGAAAGAACCTCCACGGGATACGAGTCCTGTTACACGACCTTGTCTTTTGAGTCTGGTTAAGGTTTCAATGTTGATACTACTGTGAATTGCCATGAAGTCAATACCATCTTTTGCTTGTTTTTCGATAGCATTGAATAAGTCATCTTCAGTCATATCCACTACGGAACCATGTTTTCTGATACTTTCAATGGATGCTTGGTATACTGGTACTGATCCTACTGGTAATGGGGACATGTCGAGAACTCTTCTTCTGATTACATCTAAGTCTCCACCAATACTTAATTCCATTAAACAGTCTGCACCATTGTCGATTGCAATTTGTGCTTTTAATACTTCTTCATCAAAGTCAACAAGATCAGTTGAAGTTCCGACGGTTGCGTTTACTTTAGTTCTGAGTCCTGCACCAATACCTGAAGCTTCAATATCTCTGTTTACGTTACCTGGTATTACAATAGTACCTTCTGCTACTGATCTTAAAATAAAATCTTCTGAAACATTTTCTATTTTTGCGACATGTTTCATTTCTTCAGTTAAAATTCCTTTTTTAGCATCACTAATTTGAGTCATGTTATCACACCATTTTCAAATAAGATTTAAAACAGTCAAATTTAATTTAATTAACTTTCATATCAATTTGATAATCTCTTATATTTATTTATTAGTATTTAAATTAATAGGTTATCTTTTAATTAAAATATTATTGATATGTGTCAAGTGTTTTTGAAAAAATAGTGTTTTTAGTTTCTAAATAAGGAAATAAAGTCATATTGATAAAAATAAAGTATACTTTAAAAAAAGTTAAAAAAAGAATAGATTTAGTAGAATCTATTCATTCTTTCAAATACATCATCAAAAGTAGGCATGTTGGTTTGACAACCTTGATGCTCAATAATGAATGATGAAACGGTTGATGCGAATTTAGCGGATGCTTCTAATGATTCTCCATTTAAGAATCTTGATAAGAATCCTGCTCTAAATGAATCTCCTGCACCTGTTGGGTCGACAACAGTGGTTTCAATTGCATCGATTTTAATTTTTTCTTCATTTGAGTAGATTTCAGTACCGTTAGCACCGCATGTTTTAACAATTATTTTTGGACCTAATGCTCTAAGACCATCTAAATCTACTTCGAGTGATTCCAAGATTCTTCCAATTTCATGATGATTACCGAAGAGAATAGTTGTGTTTTCAATTACGTCCCTTAATTTTTTGATGTCGTACATTCCAAGGTCTTGACCTGGGTCGAATGAAATAAGTAAATCTTCATTTTTAGCTTCTTCTGAACATTTCCAATTGAATTCAGGGTCTCCTGTTGCTAAATGAACTGCTTCAGTATTTTTAATTGCAGATGCTGGTACTTTACTTTCTGCAAATTCACGTGCAGCACCCCAATAGAAATAACTTATTTGGTCATCATTATCATTAGTTAAAACAAATGCTGTAGGTGTTGATTCTCCCGGAACAATGATTAATGAATCAGTGTCAATACCTAAATTTTGCATGTGTTCATAATATTCGGTTTTTTTGAAATCTCCACCAACTGCTGAAACCAAGGAAGTTTTTAATCCTAATTTGGCCCCAACACAAGCAACATTTGCTGCAGCTCCACCATTAAATGTTTTCATATTGGTTATTGGGGCTGAAAAGTTTGCTTTTGGAAATTCAGGCACTCTAATAATGTAGTCATGAGCAGAGTGACCAATCGCTAGTAAATCTCTGTTTTTTGCCATAATATCGCCTTCAAATACTTTAATTTTATATTGTTTCTTATCATTATTTAATGTTTTGAAAAATCAAATAATGTGATAAATCACAAAATAATGTGGTCATATGAGTGATGTATAATAATATATTATATAATATAATTTTAGTTTTTCTTAGAGCATTTGGAAAGTAATATTACATTGGGGTAAAACCTTGTTTTTCAATGGTTTTCTGACCTTCTTCATTAGTTAAGTATTTAATGAAATCATTCACTTCTGTTTTGTCTTCATTAACTTTAACTAAACTGATTACATGTTGTGTATCGAATTTTAAAAGTTCATTGCCTTTAAAATAGCTTGCATTTAAAAAAGTATGCAAATTTTTTGAGTCTCTGACTAATTTGTATGCATCAAATTGTGAACTTACACTTTCTTTAATGTTTACATGTATATCATAGTGCCTCAAACTGTCCCATGCAAGCCTTTGTGCAGATCCGGATACACTTACAAAATCAAGGTTTTCTAGGTCTGAAATTGTTTCAATTTTTTTGGAATTTGGGCTTGATACAAGAACCAAATAATCGTAAGCTATTGGGTAGAAATTTATGTCCCTTTCAAATGCTATTAAAGGATCATCAAGTGTTAATAGGTCAACAACTCCTCTTTTAGCAAGTTCAAATGCATCTTCATCGTTGCTACTATAAATATTTGTTTTGAATGGAAGATCTATACTTTCCAAAAGACCAGTGCTTATGTGGCCTCCGACAATGTTGATGGTGGAAGTTTTTTCGATTTGGATTGCATATTTCTTAAATTCTTCCAGTAAATCCAACCCTTCTTGTGTAAGTGCAGTTCCATTTCCCACTTTTTTTGTAAGCTTAAATCCTAACTTTTCTTCTGCTTTGAGTATTCTTCTATTAAATACTGTATGAGAAATATTTAGCTCTTTTGCAGACCTTCTTTGAGATTTGGTTTTTGATAGGGAATCAAGACTTTCATATAGTCTATATCCGTAAACTTCACCATTTATCTCTAAACTTATCAATCCTTTACTTTCAAATTCCATCAATTATAAATAAAATTTTAATCATAATTAATAATATCGATTTTGGGATTAGATAAAATGGAAATAATGAAAACTTCTATTAAAGCTATATTAGATAATATTAAAAACGCTGAAGAATTTTTAGATGAAAAAGCAATTGATGAATTTGAGGAAATAATTATTAATTCAAAAAATATATTTGTTACTGGTGCTGGAAGATCTGGACTCGCTGCTAAAGCTTTTGCAATGAGATTAATGCATTTAGGTTTAAGTGCTTATGTTGTAGGGGAAACTATATCTCCGGCTATTTATGAAGATGATTGTATTATTGCTATTTCAGGTTCCGGTGAAACAAACACTATTGTTTCAGCTGCAAAAATTGCTAAAAATAGAGGTTCAAAAGTTTTAGCTTTAACATCTTACCCTGAATCCACTTTAGGACAATTATGTGATGCTTATGTTCTTGTTAAAGGAAGAACTAAAAAAGAAGTGGATGACGAAAACTATATGAAACGTCAAATCCATGGTAACTATACATCTTTAACACCTTTAGGTACTGCATTTGAATTGACTACTTTAGTATTCTTAGATGCTATTGTTTCTGAATTGATGGAAAAAATGCAACAAACTGAAAGCGACCTAAAAGCAAGACATACTGTATTAGAGTAATTTAGTCAAAAATTACTCTATTTTGATTATTATATATATTACAACGTTGGCCTCTTAGGAATCCAACAAGAGTAATATTTCCTTTTTTTGCAATATTATATCCGGAATTTGCTGGTGATGCATTTGATGCTAAAAGAGGCACACCTGCTCTGGTCATTTTGATTACCATGTCTGCAGGCATTCTTCCACTGTAAATTACATAGGAATGGTTTAAGTCAAAGCCGTTTAATATTCCGTATCCAATTACTTTGTCAACTGCAACGTGGCGGCTCACATCTTCTTTTACAACAAACTGTCCGTCATATACGATTCCAGCAACATGTGTTCCACCGGTAGCCTGCCAGATTTCTGCATTTTCTCTTAATTCTTCAATTCTATCAATTAATTCTTTAACAGAAACTTGAAAATCAGATTCAACAGGATTTACAGTTTTTATTTTACTTCTCCATCCGCCTGCGGAATCGGAACATAAAACTGTTTCATTGGTTTTAAGTAATGTATCATCAATCTCTACATTGATTTGTATGCCGTCAATTTCTATTTTTTTAATGTCCTCTAAAGACCTTACCATATTTTCATTAAACAAGTATCCTACTGCAAACTCTTTAAGTGAGTCTTCAATTGCAGATAAACTACGGGATATGTCTCCATTTATTGTTAATGTAATGGTTTCATCTTTTACAACATTTTCACGAACTTCTTCGTGTTGGTCATTTTTATATTTGATCGCATCGATTTCTTCAATTTTTATTTTATCTCCCTCAATGTTGTAGTTATATTACTATTCCTTAAGTTATATAATATATTATATTATAATATAACATATTGACGAGGTGAAAAAATATGAATATTGAAGATTATGATGAACAATTGCAAAAAGCTGTTGAGTTCCATGGTGAACTTTGTGGTGGTATAGCTATTGGAACAAAACTTGGTATGTATGGTCTTGAACTTTTGGGCATGGAACTGAACAAGAGGCATAAGAATTTAATTGTAATTTTGGAAAGTGAAAGATGTACTTCAGATGGTATTCAGGCTGTAACTAAATGCAGTATTGGTAAAAGATCTTTAAAGTTAGTCTATTATGGAAGATTTGCAGCTACTTTTATGAATATGGATACTGGTGAAGCATATAGAGTTTCCGATGCTGATGCAAATATAAAAGATAAACCTAAGGAAACAAGGGAAGAAATGGTTAAAAGATTCAGGGAAACTCCTGCTGAAGAATTGTTCAATGTTGAAAAAGTTAAAGTCAGACCATTCAAAGAAGCTCAGCAACCAGGAGGAAAACATACTACTTCCTGGTGTAGTGTCTGTGGTGAAAAAATTACAGATGATTACCATTTAATTAGGGCAGGTAAACCTATTTGTGAATCATGTGCTAATGAATCATATTATGAAGTCATCTAAAAATGACTTCCTACTTACTTTTTTTACAAAATGTAAAATTATAATTCCACTTAAAATCATTTAAAAATTATTTTATAAATTTAAATCACGCTATTTTAAATTTCCATCGATTTTATAATTATTATATTAAAATTAATAATTATATAATCTAAAATAAATAAAAAAGAGTTTTACCACGATGTTAATAACATTCATCATGATTTATCATTAAGATTATTCTGATATTCTTTATATTTAAATATTTCTTTTATTTTCTAATGACAAATCCTTTATATATTAAACCAGTAATATAGAACCATAATACTATGAAACATCTTATATGTGGAATTCATCAAGTATTATAAAATTAATTTATAAAGGGAATAAAGAGGTTGATAAAATGAGTTCATTTAAAAGTCCAGTAGATACTGCAAAAGCAATATCTAAAACAGCTGGAGCAAAAGACTCTGCAAATATTGTTAATGTAATATTACTCTCCTTTTTAGCAGGAGCATATATTGCATTTGGTGGATTATTAGCTGTAGTAGCAAGCGCAGGCATGTTAAAAGCTGGTGCTCCACTCGGTTTAGAAAAATTCGTATTTGGTGCAGTGTTCCCTGTAGGTTTAATTATTGTTGTACTTGCAGGATCTGAATTATTCACTGGAAATGTTATGTTTATGACAATTGGTGTTTTAGACGGTTCCGCTTCTGTTGGCGGTCTCGCTAAAAACTGGGTTATCAGTTGGATTTTCAACTTTGTTGGTGCTTTATTCGTTGCATACGTTTTAGCATTCATGGGTGGTATCTGTCCTACTGACGCAACCGCACCTGCTTACGCTATTTCTGCTAAAGCTATTGCAGTAGCAGAAGGTAAAGTAACTATGCCATTCACCGTTGCTATGATTAAAGCTATCGGTTGTAACTGGTTAGTATGTTTAGCAGTATGGTTAGCTAACGCATCTGATGATATCATCGGTAAAATCGTTGGTATTTGGTTCCCAATTATGGCTTTCGTTACCATCGGATTTGAGCACAGTGTTGCAAACATGTGTTTCATCCCATTAGGTATGTTCTTAGGAGCTAAAGGTGTAACTTGGTCTACTATTATTGTAAACAACTTAATCCCAGTTACTATTGGTAACATTATTGGTGGAGGACTCTTTGTAGCTTGTATTTACTGGTACACTTACCTTAAAGAATAAGCTCGTTATGAACTTTAAAGAAGCTTATAATTTAAGCTTCTTTTAAATTTTAAATATTTTAAAAAGATATATATTTTGGAGATTATAAAATGGTTGAAATTAAATATGTTCCAACAATCTGTCCATACTGTGGTACTGGTTGTGGACTCAATTTCGTTGTAAAAGACGGAAAAATTGTTGGTGTAGAACCTTTAAAAAGAAGCCCTGTAAACGAGGGTAAAGTATGTCCAAAAGGAAACTTTGGATACCAATTTATTAATAGGGAAGACAGATTAACTACTCCTTTAATAAAAGAAAACGGTGAATTTAGAGAAGCATCTTGGGATGAAGCATTAGACCTTGTTGCTAACAAACTCAAAGAAGTATCTGACGAAGATCCTAACAAAGTAGGATTCTATGCATGTGCTCGTTCACCTAACGAAAACATTTACATTACTCAAAAATTAGCAAGAGTAGCTTGTGGAACCCAAAACGTAGACCACTGTGCACGTATCTGTCACGGACCTACTGTAGCAGGTTTAGCAAACACCTTCGGATCAGGTGCTATGACCAACGGATTCGACAGTATTAAAGAAGCTGATTACATCTTCTGTATTGGATCCAACAACATGGAAGCTCACCCATTATTCGGACGTAAAATAATCCAAGCTAAACAAAACGGTGCTAAATTAGTAGTATTGGACCCAAGATTCACTCCTACTGCTAAAATTGCAGACGAATATGTTCAATTTGAAACTGGTACTGACGTAGCTTTAATGAACGCTATGATTAAAGTCATCATCGACAAAGACTTGCAAGATGATGAGTTTATTGCAAACAGAACCAAAGGTTTCGAAGAAATGAAAGAAACCGTCCAAAAATACACTTTAGACAAAGTTTCCGAAATTACTGGTATCAAACCTGAAACTATTGAACACTTAGCTGTAGAATACGCATCTGCTGAAAAAGCAGCTATCGTATACTCCTTAGGTATTACTGAACACTCCCACGGTGCAGACAACGTAATGTCCACTGCAAACCTCGCAATGTTAACTGGTAATATCGGAAGAGAAGGTACTGGAGTAAACCCATTAAGAGGACAAAACAACGTACAAGGTGCTTGTGATATGGGTGCATTACCTTCAGATTACGTAGGTTACAGAAAAGTTAAAGATCCTGAAACCACTGCATGGTTCAACGACTACTACAGTGCTGAAGGTTACGAAGTAAACTTACCAACCACTCCTGGTTTAACCTTAGTTGAAATGATGAACGCAGCTCACGCTGGTGACTTAAAAGTATTATACATCCACGGGGAAGACCCTGTACTCTCCGATGCTGACGTACAACACACCAAAGAAGCACTCGCAAACTTAGAAATGTTAGTTGTTCAAGAATGTTTCTTAACTGATACTGCACAATGTGCTGATGTTGTATTACCTGCAGCAGGTTGGGGTGAACAAGAAGGTACTTTCACCAGTGGTGAAAGAAGAGTACAATGCTTACACAAAGCTCAAGAACCACCTGAAGGCGCATGGTTAGATTGGAAAATCATGGAAGAAATCGCAGTTAGAATGGGCGTACCTAGATCCATCTTCCACTACGAAACTTCTGAAGATATCTTCAACGAAATCAGAGAATGTGCTCCTATCATGGCAGGTATGAACCGTGAAAGATTAGACACTCCTGAAGCTCTCCACTGGCCTTGTCCTTCTGAAGACGACCCATGTCAACCATTAATGCACAAAGAAAAATTCGCTCACCCTGACGGATTAGGAATTTTCCAAGCATTAGAACACAAAGGACCTGTTGAAACTGTAGATGAAGAATACCCATTACTCTTAACTACTACTAGAGTATTATTCCACTATCACGCTGCAATGACCAGAAGATGTGAAACCTTAAGTAATGAGGTAAAAACCGGATTCATCGAAATCAACACTAAAGATGCTGAAGCAAGAGGAATTATTAATGGTGAAGTTGTAAAAGCTTACTCCAGAAGAGGAGAAATTGCAATTCCTGCACGTGTAACTGATGACATCAGAGAAGGTATTGTAAACATCCCAATGCACTTTGTAGAATGTGCTGCAAACGTATTAACTAACTCCGATTCTTTCGACCCTAAATCTAAAATGGTTGAATTAAAAGCTTGTGCTATTAACGTAGAAAAACTCCCTGAAGTATTAGAAATGAAAGGAGAAGTCTACAAAAATGGTACCGACACTGAAATTAAAGCTGAAAACATGGCTACTACCACCATTAAAGTAGGTAAATAAACAAGGAGTAGATTTAAATGAGCGCAAAAATTAACGATATGTACTACGCATACTCTGCTATCGAAGATATCAAAGAAAAAGGAGAGTACGGTGGAGTAGTAACCACTATCATGAAATACTTATTAGAAGAAGGCATCGTTGACGGTGTTGTCGGTGTAACCGAAGGTCACGATATGTATGATGGTGTACCTATTCTCGTAACCGATCCTGCAGATGTAATTAAAACCGCTGGTTCCGTACACTGTGGTACTTTAAACATTGCTAAATTTGTATCCAAATACTTAGATGGTGCAAGATATATGAAACTCGCAGTTGCATGTAAACCTTGTGATGCAATGACCATCAGAGAATTAATGAAAAAAGGAAAAATCATCGAAGACAACGTTATTATGATTGGTGTAAACTGTGGAGGTACTTTCTCCCCTGTACCAACTATGAACATGATTAGAGATGTATACGAATTAGATCCTAAAGATGTTGTTAAAGAAGAAATTTCCAAAGGAAAACTCATTATGGAAACCGCTGACGGTGAAAAAGGAATCGCTATCGGTGAATTAGAAGCACAAGGATTAGGTAGAAGAGAAAACTGTCAAAGATGTAATCTTAAAATCCCTTCCAACGCTGATATGGCTTTAGGTAACTGGGGAGTAATTGGACCTTTAGCAGGTAAAGCAACTTTCGTTGAAGTATTCACCGAAAAAGGTGCTGACGCTTTAGGAAAAGTTATCGATGCTGGTTTAATCGCTACCGAAGAACCTCTCGAAAAGGGAATCAAAATCAGAGAAAACATTAACAACTTCATGCTCAAAGAGTCCCAAGAGAAAAAAGAAGTTGACTACGCAGGTACTACTGGAGATATTATTGATGTATTCCACATGTATGAAGATGAATTCTCCAAATGTATGAAATGTTACGGTTGCCGCGAAGCATGTCCATTATGTTTCTGTGAAGACTGCTGTCTCGAAACTGAAGGTCCTGAATGGGTACCTGGTGGATACACTCCTGCAGCTCCTTTCTTCCACTTAACTCGTTTAGTACACATGGTCGACGCATGTACCAACTGTGGACAATGTTCCGAAGTATGTCCATGTGAAATCCCTGTAGCTAAAGTATGGAGTACTGTAAACAACAAAGTAAGAGAAATCTACGGATACATCCCAGGTATGGGCACTGACGAACCTCTCCCATTCACTGACCACGTATCCAAAGCTAAATGGATTTAAGGGTTCTCCCCTTTATCCATTTATTATTTTTTTACTCATTTAATATAACAATGTTATATTCTTCTTTTAAAAAAATATAAAAAAGAGAATTAATCCTCTTTATTGAATGGTTCACGATTATTAATTCCATTTAAAAATAGTTCTACAAGTTCTTCTTCACTTTCGCCATTTCTTATATGTGAAATTATTTCTACAAGATTATCGTTTCTAAGTAAGCAAGGTTTAATTTTTCCATCAGGGGTTATCCTTAATCTGGAGCAACTTGCGCAGAATTTAGCGTTATCAACTGGTCTAACTATCTCGATTTCTCCACCATCAATGTAAAATTTTCTACGCCCTTGCATAAATTTACGTTCATGTACTTTATCAGCTATATCAGTTAATTTATTTTCAAGAGATTCCAATGGATAGTGGTGTTCAATTGTGAATTCGTCGTCTTCACAGTTTTCACTTTCTATTAATTCTATCAACTGAAGGATAATTCCATGTTCTTTACAGAATTCGAACATGTCTTTTATTTCATGTTCATTAATATCTTTCATTATTACCATGTTGATTTTAACAGGATATAATCCAACTTCAACAGCTTTTAGGATTCCTGCCTTTGCCTGGTTTAGATAATCCATGTTTGTTACATATTTGTATGTGTCTCTGTTTAATGTATCTAAACTAACATTGACTCTATCTAGTCCTGCATCTTTAAGACCTTGAGCATACTTTTCAAGTAATACTCCATTGGTTGTTAATGAAATATCTTTAAAATCAAGGCTTGCGATTTTTTCAACAATTTCCACAATGTCTTTTCTAACTAATGGATCTCCACCTGAAAGTCTCATTCTTTTAACGCCAATTTTTTTAGCTATTTTACTTATTGTGTATAATTCATCAGGTGTCATTTCTTCCTTTGATGAAACCATTCCATCGTGATGACAGTAAATGCAGTTTTCATTGCATCTATTTGTTATTGTGATTCTTAGTGAAAGGATAGGTCTTTCAAATTTATCTTTAACTACATTTTCTAACATGATATCATTCTTCCACTTTGATTTTTAATTCTGTAATTTTTTCATTGGTTTTTAAGGAATTTATAATTGCAAAAATAGTTTCTTTCAAGATTCCTTGTGTGAATTTATTAATTTCAACATTATGGTCATTTGTTTTAAGTTCAATTTCAGCATTTTCTAATTTATTATTTTCAATATTTGAAATTGCTATGTCAATTGTCTTGACGTTGTCTTCGGTTTTTATGGAATTGATCATTCCTTTTATTGAGTTTGCAACAATATTTTCTGTAAAGTGGTTTATATCCAAATTCTTGTCATTAATTAAAATTGTGCATTTTGCATCAATTGGTTTTTCAGAGGATTCACCAGGGATTATTAACTCAATATTTGCTATGCTTTCAACATTATATTCATCAAGATTTAAGGTATTAATCACACCAAGCACATTTTGTTTTAAATAATCGCTTACAAATCTGTTTAATCCAACTACTTTACCATCAATTGACAAGTAACTGTGAACTTTATCTAACTGATCAACGGTTAGGTTTCCTTTACGAATTTCAGATGCGATAGTTTCTCCATTGTTAAAACCACAGTTGTTTGCAAATAATGTATCTACAATGTCATGTGACCTTTCTTCAATAAGATCCACCAATTCTTTTAAACCATCATAATCAATGGTAAATGAATCTACTTCTTTTATTGTGTATTCATCAACTACATCGGGGGATGTTGCAATTTTTGAGTAGTTGTATCTTTTAAATCCTTCTATGACAACGAAATCAACGATATCCATATGTTTTATTAAAAATAGTAATCTATTCAAATCCATTTCTTTTCTCACATTGAAGAAAGTTGTTGAGCCAATACCAACAACCACATTGGATCCGGCCTGTTTATGTTTCCAGGTATCGGTATTCTCTTTATCCATTTCCATAGTGTGGTGGGAATGCTTAATTGATGCTACATTGTAGCCTCTTTTTGTAAGTTCTTCAATAACTTTTACAGTTAATGAAGTTTTTCCAGTATTTTTTCTTCCGACTATAGATACTATTTTCATAATATTCTCCCCTTATAATATTATATATTGTAAGTGGTATTAATTAAGAATTTCTAAATGATTTATGTGTAGTTACTACACATTTTAGGTTAACAAAAAAATTATGGGTTATTTTTCTTAATTTTGTAATACTTTTTATTATTATTTTTATTACTAATTTTTGTTATTTTTGATACTTTTTTGGGTATTTACGTATTATTATTAATTAATTTTTATTAATTTAAAATATTTACTTTTATTTTATTCTATAATTCTCATTTATATTTTATTTTATTATTTAAAGAGCGTATATTAATTTTTGTTAAAAAAATTGTGTAGTATTCCCATAGTAGTATATAAGTATTGTGTCTTAAATCTAGTAAGCAACTATATTTATATAAAGAAACATATGTGTAATCATTACACATTGGTGGTTCAAATGCCAAAACATATTGCGTCTGGTTTAAAATATATTGCAGCAGTCAAATTAAAAATGGCTGGTAGAAGTCATCAAGAAATTGCTGATGAGTTAGGCGTTGATAGATCTACTATTTCACACTACTTGAATGGTAGAAACTTGTCTTGGAACTCAATTGATGTTGCAAGGACAATCATCGACTTATCTCCCAGAGATTTTTTAATGATGACAGAGGCAATATTTCATAATCCAGAACAGAGTCGTAAAATTGTGAATATTTGCAGAGAAAGAAATTTTGAAGCAAAAGTAGAAGATTCTTGTATTGGTTGCGGCTTATGTGTAAATGCATGCACTATGAAGGCAATTAAATTAGTTTCATTGCAAGCGCATGCAGACTCCATGCAATGTTGTGGTTGTCAGCTTTGTGAAGATGAATGCCCAACTAATTCGATAAAAATTTTGGAGATTTAATATGATTAGAAATTTAAAAGAGGTTAAAGACAATAACTTTGACATTACAAGGTCTGCTGATGAAGTAAGAAACTTGTCATTCAATGACCATGTTTGTTTAGGTTGTGGGATTTGTGAATCTACTTGTCCTGTAGAAGCAATTACATTAAATGCAGTTGCTATCGATGCTCGTCACAGACTTTCTAACGACATCTACTTCAGTGGACACGAAAAGATTGCTCAAAACTTCCATGAAGACTTTGATGTTCAAAGAGTAAGCATTGACGAAAGTAAATGTGTATTATGTGGTATGTGCAGTGGATTATGTCCTGTAGATGCATTAGTATTAACTATTGACGGCACACCAATTAAAGAAATTGAAGCATATCCTCATTACAACGCTTTCTCAGAAATTGATGATGATGAATGTATCTACTGTAAAAGATGTGAAATCGCATGTCCTCGTGATGCAATCGTTATTGACAGAGTTTTACCAGACCGTGCTGATTTAGTAACTGGTGAAATCGATGTTGATGAAGACGAATGTATTTACTGTGGTGTATGTGAAGAATTATGTCCTGCAGAAGCAATCATCGTTGATCACGAAACTGGTAAAGAATCCATTGTTATTGATAAAGATGCTTGTGTATATTGTCTCGTATGTAAAAAATCCTGCCCTACCAACGCTATTAAAGCAATTTGTAGAGCATGTAACTACGGAGAATATGATTTAGATCCTTCAAAAGCAGCTGTTAAAGGTAACTCCATTATCGACTCTGACCTTTGTGTCTACTGTGGATGGTGTGAAGGCGTATGTCCTACCGATGCTGCAAAAGTTAAAAAACCATTTGAAGGTAGTATTGAAGTTGATGATGAAAAATGTCAAGCTTGTGGTGCTTGTGTAGATATCTGTCAATGTAATGCTTTAGCATTCCCTGTATCTACTGGTCCTGGTTCCAGAATGGCACACGTTGTTGCTTACAGTGATTACTGTGTAAAATGTAAAGCATGTGCAAAAGCATGTCCTAACGATGCTATTACTGTAAAAAGAACTGAAGTTGACCACACTCCTATTAACTCCGCTACTTGGAAAGAAGCTTTAGACGCTATTAAAGATTAGGTGATAGGATGGAACTTAAAGTAAATCAAGATAATTGTTTAGGATGCGGTATTTGTGTTATCGCATGTCCTGTTAATGCAGCTATCAGTCCAGAAAATGCTGGTGGTAATGGTGCAAAGACCGAAGAAGTTGTTATGATGGTCGAAAACGGATTTATCAAACTCTTCAGTCCTGAAAAATGTGAATTGTGTGGAACATGTCAAATGTTTTGCCCAGTAAATGCTATATGGTTAGAATAAGGGGGATTATATAATGCATTACGCTAATACTTATTTAGAAAAACCTGTAGTACCTGATGTAAAAATTACTGGTGAAGGAACTACTGATGTTCTTAAATGTATGTTAAACACTGGATCTGACATCTACCAAGGTGCTTGTAAAAAAAGAGGATCCACTTTAAAAGAAGAATATAAAAACGTATCTGGTACCTGTTACATGGACCCTAGGGACATGGCTAAATTAGGTGTAAACAACTGGGATACTGTTCTTGTAAAAACCGATTTCGGTGAAGTTGTTGTAAACTGTGCTGTATCAAGAGATGCACCTCACGAAGGTACTGTATTCATTTGTAAAGGTCCATGGGCTAACACTATTGTAAGCCACGATACCTACTGTTGTTCCGACCCTACTTACAAAGGTATTAAATGTACTGTAGAAAAAACTGATAGAAAAGTATTACTCATGGCTGACTTAATGAGATGGGTGTACAAAAAATACGTTGATGAAGAAGATGATGATGTTGTTGAAAACATGGAATCTTTAGGTGAATTACCTGTTTATCACGGACGTAAATGGGAGGAGTTGATTGATCATGACTTATGAACCACCTGTAACTGATTACGATCACATTGTTGAAAATTGTACTTGTGCATTCTGTGGTTGTAACTGTGACGATTTAGATTACTTAGTAAAAGATAATCACGTTGTTGCTGTAAGACACGCATGCAGATTAGGAGCAAGTAAAATCATGGAAGATATGGACCAAAGATTACTTGTGCCTATGGTTAGGGATGAAAACGGAGAACTCAAAGAAGTTGACTGGGATACTGCTTTAGACACTGCTGCTGAATACATTGCAAACTCAATTAGGCCTGTATTCTACGGTTGGTCTGAAACTTCTACTGAATGTATGAAAGAAGGTGTAGCATTAGGTGAGTACATCGGTGCTGTATTAGATAACCAAGCTACTATCTGTCACGGTCCTTCTCTCCAAGCTGTACAAAACGCAGGTTACCCTATCCAAACTTTAGGGGAAGTTCAAAACAGAGCTGATATGATTGTTTACTCTGGAAGTAATGCTATGAACTCTCACCCTAGACACTTAGCTAGATACGCTGCTTTCTGTCGTGGATACTTCAGACAAAGAGGAAGATTCGACAGAACTGTTGTAACTATGGATCCTAAATTCTCAGATACTGCAAAATGTTCTGATAAATGGATTGGATTCGAACAAAACGGGGACTACGGTTTCTACAACGCTATTAGAGCTGTACTCAGAGGAAAAGAATTATACCAAGATGTAATTTCTGGAATTCCTAAAGAAGATATTTACGAATTAGCAGAAGAAATGAAACAAGCTGAATTTGGTGTTCTCTTCTTCGGTTTAGGTTTAACCCACACTTTATCAAAACAAAGAAACATTGATATTGCTATTAAAATGGTACAAGACTTAAACAAATACAGTAAATGGGGACTCACTCCTATGAGAGGTCACTTTAACGTAAACGGATTCAACATCTTCATGGCATTTGAATGTGGATTCGCTTTCGGTGTTGACTACTGTAGAGGATACCCAAGATATATGTTAGGTGAAACCAACACTATCGATTTATTAGTCAGAAAAGAACCTGACTGTTTCATGGTTATTGCAGCGGACCCTGGTGCTCACTTCCCTAATGGAGCAAACCAACACTTAGCTAACATTCCTGTTATCCAAATCGATATTCACTGGGGACCTTCCACCGAACTCGCTGACGTAGTATTACCAGGTTCATTCATTGCTGTTGAATGTGCTGGTACAAGTTACCGTATGGATGGAGTTCCTATATACATGAAAAAAGCAATCGACAAACCTGAAACTTGTCGTGACGACGAATGGATTGTCCGTGAATTGAAAGAAAGAGTAATGAAACTCAGAGAAGAGCCTAACGTAGCTCCAAAATTCGTACCAAATCCAAACGCATTATAAGGTGATATAATGGAATATATTCTTAAAAATGGTATTGTCTACGACCCAGCTAATGAAATTAACGGTGAGAAAAAAGACGTTATGTTCAAAGATGGTATTATTGTAGATGATGTATCTGCAGATGCTAAAGTCTTAGACGTTACCGATAAAATAGTCATGCCAGCAGGTATTGACCCTCACGCTCACGTTGCAGGTCCAAAACTTGTAGTCGGAAGATTATACAGGCCTGAAGATTCCAGAAGAGGTGTTACTCAAAAAACTAAAGTATTAAGATCTGAATCTGGATTCTCTATCCCAAGTTGTCCTGCAACTGGTTACAGATACTCAAGATTAGGTTACGGTACTGTTGTTGAAGCAGCTATGCCGCCTCTTGAAGCAAAACACACTCACGAAGAAATTGCAACTATTCCTCAATTAGACATTCCAGCTTTACCATTATTCGGTAACAACTGGTTTGTAATGGAATACGCAAAAGATAACAATATTGAAGACATTGCAGCATTTGTATCTGCATGGTTAAAAATCTCAAAAGGTTACGGAATTAAAATCGTAAACCCATGTGGAAGTGAAGCATGGGGTTGGGGTATGAACGTACATGGTATTAACGATAAAGCACCATACTTTGACGTAACTTCTAAAGAAGTTGTTATTGCTTTAGCAAAAGCTAACGAAATGTTAAACTTACCTCACTCTATCCACATTCACCCTAATGACTTAGGACACCCTGGAAACGTACCTACTACTCTCGAAACCATGG
The DNA here is from genome assembly GCA_022775905.1 of Methanobrevibacter sp. NCBI lineage: Archaea > Methanobacteriati > Methanobacteriota > Methanobacteria > Methanobacteriales > Methanobacteriaceae > Methanobrevibacter > Methanobrevibacter sp. The sequence continues at coordinate 26,947 of JALFJX010000024.1, read as the reverse complement.
AAGCAGTAAAAGGTATCAAAAAAGGTTCAGGCGCTGCTGATGTCAGAGATCAAATTATGCACCTTTGTCACTTACAATTCCACTCTTACACTGGTAACAGTTGGAAAGATGCTGCATCTGGTGCTGAAGAAGTTGCTAAATACATTAACAAAAACGACCACGTTACTTGTGATGTAGGACAAGTTACTTTTGATGAAACTACTACCATGACTGCTGACGCTCCTATGGAATACGACTTATTCAAATTATCTGGTTTAAAATGGACCAACAAAGATATTGAATGTGAAACCGCAGCAGGTATTATTCCATGTATTTACTCAGCTAAAAACCCTGTTAACACTTTACAATGGGCTATTGGTCTTGAATTGTTCTTACACATTGATGACCCATGGAAAGTATGTTTAACCACTGACCACCCTAACGCAGGTCCATTCACTAGATATCCTAGAATTATCTCTTGGTTAATGAGTAACCAAAGAAGAATGGAAATGATTGAAAACAGAGAAGTTCACAAATGGGCAGAAAAAAGAACCACCCTTGCAACTCTCGACAGAGAATACGATTTCTACGATATTGCAACTATTACAAGATCTGCTCCTGCTAAAATCTACGGATTCCAAGACAGAGGTGCACTCACCCCTGGTTACAGAGCAGACATTGCTGTATATGACATAAATCCTAATGAAATTGACCCATCCAGACAAGCTGCTGAAATCGAAAAAGGTTTCGATATTGCTCAATACACTATTAAAGATGGTCAAATCTTAGTAAAAGACAAAGAAATTGTAAAAGTTAAAGAAAGTCAAAACATTTGGGTTAACGTAAAAGGTTGGGAACAAAACGAGCAAAAAGTTATCGACAACATTATGCCGTTCTTCACTCAATATTACTCAGTCAAATGGGAAAACTACCCAGTACACGATCACTACGTATCCAACCCAATTAGAGTAGACGTTGAAGGTAAATAGGGGTGTTTAGTTTGAAAACAATTACATTTGATCAAATCAAAACTTCTTCAATCGCTTTAGAATTCGATGAATTAATTCCTGACGAAATTTTCGCATGGACTGAAGCTGATTTCGCAAAATATCAAGTTCCTATTGGAAATTCCAGATTCCCAATCACTGACTTCTTCGACATCACTGTTGAAGGAGAAGCAGCAGGACCTGATGAAGTTAAAATGATTCTCAACGGGGATTTAAACAGAGTAAAATACATCGGTTGTAAAATGAGCGGTGGAGACATCGTCTGTAACAGTAGTGTAGATTTACACGTAGGTGCAGAAATGTCTGGTGGATCCATTCTCGTTAAAGGTAACGCAGCTGCTCACGCAGGAAGAGAAATGTCTGGCGGATACCTTGAAATCGAAGGAAATACCAAAGAATTCACTGGTGCTTCTTACATTGGTGAATGGAGAGGTATGACTGGAGGAGAAATTGTTGTTGGCGGTAACGCTGGTAAACAATGTGGTGAATGTTTAACTGGTGGTAAAATTCACGTTAAAGGAAACTGTGATATTTTAGCTGGTATTCACATGACCAAAGGTATTATCGAAATTGACGGTGACGTAAACCGTTGGCCTGGTGGACAAATGAAAAACGGTAACATCGTTATTCACGGATTCCTCGGAAGATTACTCGAAGGATTCGTTCTCGATGGTGTTGTCGAAAACCCAGAAGTTGATGGAATCACTTTCGAAGGTAAATATATTAAATACACTGGAGATATTGGTCTCAACGGTAAAGGTAACCTTTACTTAGGTGCTGAAGCTAACAAAGAAAAATTAGCATCTTACGGAGAAATTGACGACGAATATACTTCAATCAGAGAATACAGGAATTTATAATTCCTCTCTCTTTTTCTTTTTTTTTAAAAATTAATATAGGTGTATAGAATGGTAGAAGAAGTAGAAATGAGCTTTGAAGAAGCATTAAATTATGTTAAAACCAACGTGGAAGTTGGTGATCTTTTAGAATTATCTTACAATCGTATTTTTGCTCCTGGTGAAGTTTTAGGATTCACAGAACCAGATGAAGTCACTGGTGAAGGTTTTAGAGTTGGGCTTCAATTAACTGGTGAAATTTTAAATCAATCTATTGAACTAGACTTCAACGAGCTTGAAGATGATTTAATTGAAATGCGTCATATTACTGACGAAAAAGAACTTATTATAGAAATTTTGTAATTTCTCTCTTTTTTCCTATTTATTTTTTCTTGTTGTATTTCCCATAAAAAAATTATTTGTTCGTGATAATACAAACAAGTTTATATATGATAACGTTTATACTATATTTTACGAGGATGATTATCATGAAAGAATTACAATTAACAACAAAAGATGCAGTAAATTACTTAAAAGAAAATGTTGAAATTCATGATAGGATTGAAATTTCATATAATAGAATTTTTGCTGAGGGTGAAGTATTGAATATGGATTTTTCAGAGTATTTTGGAAAACCAGGTTTTAAAATGTTAGTTACTCTTGATGAAAGTCGTTTAGGCGCTACAGTTGAAATTGATATTTATGAAGTTGAAGAGGATATAATTGAGTTTACTCATTATCCAAAAAATGGTGAAGAAGTGGATATAACTGTAATTTAGTTATAACCTATCCATTTTTTCAAAAGGCAATAGTTTTTCAATAGCTTTAACTTTGACTTTTATTCCTTTTTCTTTTATTGCACCAATAGTATTCAAACCACTACCAGTTACGATACCAAAGTTATAATTGTCTGCTTTTGCATTGTAGGTTACTTCTCTAGGTTTTCCAATTTTGTATATTGAAAATCCTACATTGTTTAAAATATCTAAAAGTTGGACACTTTGTTCACGAGATATATATGGTATCTCTTTAAAACTTGCTAAAATTTTATTAGGTCCATTATTCTTAGTTATGGATGTCATATTTTTAGCTATAAATAGTTTATGTGGATCTTCTGTTGACCCGTTGTATGAAATTAAGTCAATAAATAATGGAGGTTCTGTAAGTTCAAGCAATCCACCATATTTTGGGTTACTCATTATTCCATTGTCTATTAAAATTCCATCAATGCTCAAACTACAAATTGTAGCAAGACCAATTCTTGAATCATCGGTTGGATGATTAATTATTTTATAATATGGATTAATGTATTTTGGATTGTCATTGTATGTTTCTTCCATTATATCCAATGCTCTGTCAATGTCATCTTTATCCATATATGAAACGTTTGATATGATGTCTCCTTTTCTTTTTTCAATATCAAAGTTAACCTGCTGGATTAAATTCCAAGTTTTTGAAAGTAAGAATGATATTTTTGGTCTAGGGACATGTTGCACTTCTTTTAATACTGGATTGATTCTGGAGGTAATTGGATATAATGTTGCAAAATCTCTTGTTTCTTCAGATATCCTTATTTCAATATCTTGATTTTCTTCTTGAACAGCACAAAATGGTGTAATTCCACCAACAACAACTATTCCAACCATTCCTCTAGGTACTGGTGCTCCTAAAATATCTTTCCCCTCATCAGAAATACCTATTACTCCACCAATTCCTATCTTGTCCAATTTGTTGATGATATTTGCAGCTTTTTCACGTCCTATTCCAGGTATCAGTCTGAAGTTTGCAGGGATAATTCCATCACCATTTTCAAGAACATCCATAATTGATGTAAATCCTTTTGTTGAGAAAGCATCGAGAGGGGATACTGAAGTTTTCTTGTAGGATATTAATTGAGTGAAGTTTATTGGTTCTGAATCTTCAATTTTTAGAAGGCCACCATATTTTGGTTGGGAAGGAATTCCTTCATTAAGTAGCACTCCATCTATTGTTGTTCCACATAATGTTGTTACCTCTATCTTGCCATCATTGCTAGTACTATTTAAATTAACATAAGGACTAACAGAAAGGCCACTTCCAGTAACTTTTTTAATTATATCAACTGACTCTTCATTATAAATGGTTGATGTATTTACAACTACTTTTCCTTCTTGTGTCATATAGTTGAAGTCAGTTAAATAAATCATTTCTTCAAATCTTGAATAAATGAAATCAACCTGATCGTAAATTAATCCTTTTTCTAATTTTTCACGGCCCTGTTTTGTGATTTTTCTTCCGGAATTTCCTATTCTTTCAGTAAATCCTTTTTCATCCAAGATTTGCATATGGTATCTAACTGCACGTTCTCCAAGATTAAAACCTTTGTTCTTTAGTTCATCAGCTATTAGTTTAGAACCGGTTGGTTTTTCTTGTTCGCTTAATATTCTTAAAATTTCAATCATTCGGTGTTCAGATTCTGACATAAAAAAAGCCTCGTACAGTTAATATTAATTTAAAAAAATAAAAAATAATATTTAGATTTAGATATCTAAATATTTTTTCTGTTCGTATCCAAATACTTGAACACGATATTCGTCCCATTCTTGGTATTTGAGTTCTAAGAACTTTTCACTTACGTGGGAACCTAATGCATTAAGGATTAATGGGTCTTCTTCAAGTGAGTGGTATGCTTCCCATAAACTTGTTGGTAAGACTTCAATTCCTCTGTTAATTCTTTCTTCTTCGCTCATACTGTAGATATCAAGTTCCACAGGGTCACCTGGGTCAATTTTATTGACAATACCGTCAATACCTGCTTCAAGCATTACGGTAAATGCTAAGTATGGGTTACATGCAGGGTCTGGAGATCTGTATTCAATACGGGTTGCTTTTCCACGTGCTGCTGGAACTCTGATTAAAGCGGATCTGTTTCTGAATCCGTATGCTCTGTAAACTGGTGCTTCATAACCTGGTACTAAACGTTTGTATGAGTTTACAATTGGGTTAGTAATTGCCGTAATTGCTGGAGCGTGTTTTAATAATCCTCCCATGAAGTAAAGTGCATCTTGGGAAAGTCCAGTTTCAGAATCTGGGTCTGAAAAGAGATTTTTGTCTCCTTTAAATACGGATTGGTGACAGTGCATTCCACTACCACTTACACCGAAGAAAGGTTTTGGCATAAATGTTACTCTGTAGTCTAATTGGTCAAAAGTAGCCATATTGTCTACAATAGCTTTAATAGCTTGTTTGAATGTAATTACTGCATCTGCAGTTTTAAGCGCATCTTTGAATTTGAATGCAATTTCGTTTTGACCTGGAGCTACTTCGTGGTGGGAAGCTTCTACTTCAAAGTCTAAGTCTTCTAAGTTTAAAGTTAATTCTCTTCTGAAATCAGGTCCTTTGTCGAGAGGTTCTACATCAAAGTATCCTGCATCATCGTAAGGCATTGGGTAACCGTTTTCATCAATATCTACAATGAAGAATTCTGGTTCAGGACCAATGTTGTATTGTAATCCCATATCTTTAATGTGGGATAATGATTTTTTAAGAACTCCTCTTGGATCTCCTGCAAATGGTTTTTTCTCAGGGGTCCATACGTCACAGATAAATCTACAGGTTGCAGATTCTTCTGGTCTCCAAGAGAGTCTGGAGTAAGTATTGATATCTGGTTTTAAGACTAAATCACTGTCATTAATTCCAACGAATCCTGCAATGGATGATCCGTCAAATAACATACCTTCATTGAATAATTCATTCATATCATCTCCTGGATTGAATGGAATTACAATGTTTTTCACGGTACCGTTAATATCAACAAATTGTAAACGGATAAATTTGATATTATCCTCTTTCATAATTTCGGTTATTTTTTCAATTTTTTCTTCTGGAATATCGCTCATCAAATCAAGCTCCATAATAAATTAATCATGATTAATTTAACATAGTCGGAAAATACTTTCCATCGAGTGTTATATCTTAATCTCGTAGTATATAAACATTTGTAGAAAATAGTTATATATTTGTATTATGCAATTTTTACTATATTAATGTATAGATTTTGTATATTTTAATTAAAATAATTGTATTTATTTATGAAACAAAATATGCTTTTGTTCAAATCAATATAAAAAAAAGAGTGAAAATTTGATTTAATGTTTAGATTTCATTCATAAAAAATGAACCTAAATCTAATAAATCAAAAGTTAAAATTTTTGGAGCCACAGTAACCTTTCCAATTCCAGTTATGATTTTATAAGCTTCCATTGCTTGAATACAACCAATTAAATTTGGTGTTGGACCAATAACTGGGGGTGTGCCGGATGTAACATTTTTTAAACTTTCAATGACTTCTTCGGTAAGCTCTTTTCCGACGGAAGGTAGGTTGAACATTTCTTCATAGCTTTTTGTGTTTGGTAAAAATGTTGTAATCTGACCTAAGGTTCCATGAATTGCACCATGTATGAATGGAATCTTTTTCTCATTTGCTTTTCTTGATGCAATAACTCTTGTCAATACATTGTCCAATGCATCAATAACAATATCTGAGTCTGAAATGATTTTATCAATGTTGCTTTCATCGACATGTTCATTAAAACTTGTTACTTTAACATATGGGTTTATTAGTCTGACTTTATCTTTTGCAACTTCACTTTTAGGTATTCCGACATCAGTCAAGGTTGCAAAATTCTGTCTGTTCAAATTTGACATGTCGAAAGCATCCTCATCAACTAAAATAAGCTCTCCAACACCCATTCTTGCAAGCATTTCAATGGTTTGGCCTCCGATACCTCCGCAACCTATTATTGTAATTTTTGAATCTTTAAATTTTTGCTGTTTGCTTCTTGTAACAATGCTCATCTGACGGGAAGCAATTTCCCAATATCCGTCTCCAATGTATCTAGTCGGCATTTTTTCACCTTTTTAGAAATGATCGAATTCACTACCGAAGTATTCGTATACTTTCTGGAGTTCTTCTGGAATATTCAACATTTGAGTACAAAATGGTATGCACTCTTCACAACTCACGCAGCTGTCTGCCCTTGAATCATCATCAATCAATGCGAAGTACTGCATTGCACTTGCTTTTGGATCTTGCATCATATGTGCGATATTATATTCGGTTAAGCAGTTTATGATGTCAACACCATGAGGGCAGGGCATACAGTAACCGCATCTGGTGCAGCTGTTTCCAAGATAACTCCTGTAGGTTCTTGCAACTTCTCTGATCAATTCATGGTCATTTTCACTTATGATATCTTCAGTAGATGCGATTCTAACATTTTCCTTAACCTGTTCCAAGCTGGTCATACCACTAAAGACACAGTCAACATCATCTCTGTTCCATAAGTATTGTAGTGCCCATTCAACAGGGGTTCTTTTCTTTTCTGCAGTATCCCATAATTGCTGAATGTCTTTTGGAATGTTGTTTACTAATCTTCCTCCACGAAGAGGTTCCATAATCATACTGCCGACATTGATTTCCTTTAAGTAATTAAGTCCCATAACTCCTGATTGGTAATATTCGTCGAGGTAGTTCATCTGTGTTAATGCAACTTCCCATTTAGGATATTCGTCCAGTATTTCAATCAAATAGTCCACTTCTATATGTGATGAAAATCCTATGTGTTTGATTTTACCACTGCTTAAACAGTCATCCAAGAAGTCTAAAACACCTAAGTCATGTACTTTATTCCAATCTGGAACTGTCAATGAATGAAGTAAGTATAAATCAATGTAATCGGTTTGCAATTTTTCAAGTTGAATGTCAAGATATTTATCAAAATCATCCTTTTCTTCAATTAACCATGATGGTGATTTTGTCTGTAATAAAATTTCGTCTCTTAAGTTATTTTCCTTCAAGTATTTTCCAAGAAACTTTTCACTGTTTCCATTACCGTCAATTCCTGCACTATGGTAAGGATATGCTGTATCAATTATGTTTATTCCATTTTCAATTCCATATGTTAACATTTTTGATGCTTCCATTTCATCAATATCTGCATTGGAATTGGTTGTAGGTAGTCTCATTGTTCCAAAACCGAGTCTTGATACTTCAAGGCCAGTTTTTCCAAGTGTATTATATAACATTTCAAACCTCAATAATTCTAATAAGTATTATTAACTTTGATAAAATAAGTATAAAATTATTATTATTTTAAATAAATTTTTAAAAAAAGTAAGTTAGATGGATTCCTGGGATTTTAGGATGCCGGGGGCGGGATTCGAACCCGCGATCTCACGGTATCCCAGGAATATGTCAGAGCACTGCATTATTACCCTATGAGCCGTGCGCTCTAACCAGCTGAGCCACCCCGGCATCTAACAATATAATTTTACTGTACTATTATATTTATACTTTTTGCTTTTTTTGGAATTTTCATATAATTTTTATTATTCATTTAATTTTTTTCTGCATTTTGAACAGTACTCAGTTTCTTTATTTGTTTTAAATGTTTTACCACAATTTTTGCAGATAACTGTTTTCAATGATGCTTTATCTGATTTTAATTTGTTTTCAATATCTCCAACTTCATTTTGACCATATTTTAAACCTAATACCATTAATGCACCGGTACACGCCCCACAGACTTCGCCTTTTCTCATTCCACTTCCAAAGCATCCTCCAATTTTGAGTGCTTGTTTTTCATCAAGACCCAATTCTTCACTAAATGATGCAAATACTGATTGGGCACAATTAAATTTAGATTCAAATAATTTCAAGGATTTTTCAACATGGGCATAATATCTCTCAAATATTTTTAATTCTATTGTTTATTTCTTCAGTTACTAACTTAACACATTCTTCTCCAGCTTCCCCTAATCTAAAGGGATCTGTTGATATAAAATCGCTGTCCTCAAGAATTTCATGAACTTTAATTGTATCTTCAATTAATTCCTTTTGAATTTAAGATTTTATTGACACAATTTCCACTGCATCCATTAACCGCAATTATAGGGTATTTTTTGAGCATTTCATTATTTTTCCCTTCAATGTCTGCAGAAGTGGATCCCATGCATATTGAAATTATATTGTCATTAGTTTTTCTGGAGTCACCACATGCAACACGTCCAACTAAACCGTTTGGACTCATTCCATCATATGATGCTAAAGCTATTTTTTGAGTCATGTTATCACCTTTTTAATTGGTATTTAATTTTTTTAATTATTATTTTATTGTTTTGTTTTGTTTTTTTGTATAAATTTTATAAAAAATACTATAATTATAAAGGTTATAAAAAATATAATTATTATCATATCATTCTTATTAGGAGTAATTTTTATGAGTAAAGTTAAAGATATGTCTTTAGCACCTGAAGGTGTTAGGAAAATTGAATGGGTTCAAAAACACATGCCTGTTTTAGAACACATCAAACAAGAATACTTAGAAACCCAACCTTTCAAAGGAATTACTATCGGTTCATGTTTACATTTAGAACCTAAAACCATCAACTTAGGTTTAACATTAATGGCTGGTGGAGCTGAAGTTGCAATGACTGGCTGTAACCCATTATCCACTCATGACGATGCAGTTGCAGGAGCAGCTGATTTAGGATTAAACGTTTATGGTTGGAGAGAACAAGACGATGAAGAGTACTACCAAACCATTAACATGGTACTTGACCATAAACCAGACATAATCATTGATGATGGTGCAGACATGATTATGGTTCTCCACAATGAAAGAACTGAGTTGTTATCTCATATTAAAGGAGCTTGTGAAGAAACCACTACTGGTGTACACAGACTTCAAGCAATGCATGCTGATGGTGCATTAAAATTCCCTGTTATTGCAGTAAACGATGCATACACAAAATACTTGTTCGATAATAGATATGGAACAGGACAATCCAGTTTCGATGCAATCATGGGAACTACCAATATGGTAATTGCTGGTAAAACTGTAACTGTCTGTGGATACGGATGGTGTGGAAGAGGACTTGCTATGAGAGCAGCAGGTCTCGGTGCAGATGTTATCGTAACTGAAGTAGATCCAATCAGAGCACTTGAAGCAAGAATGGATGGATACAGAGTAATGACTATTCGTGAAGCTGTAAAACAGTCTGACTTAATAATTACAGTAACTGGTAATGCAGATATCATCTCAGGTGATGACTTCAAATACATGAAAGATGGATGTATGCTTGCAAACTCTGGACACTTCAATGTAGAAATTAACAGACCTGACCTTGAAGCTATTTCAACTGGCGTAAAAGAAGTACGTGAAAGTATTGAAGAATTTACTACCAAAGATGGACGTAAAATCTACTTGCTTGCAGACGGTCGTTTAGTAAACTTATCTGCAGCACGTGGACAAGGACACCCTGCTGAAATTATGGATATGAGTTTTGCTGTACAAGCATTATCTGCAAAACATATTTTGGAAAATGATTTGCCTGTAGGCGTAACCAAAGCACCAGATGCAATCGACTACAATGTAGCTACAATGAAATTAAAAGCTATGGGAATTGAAATCGATTCATTAACTGATAAACAAAAAGCTTACATGTCCAACTGGCAAGAAGGAACCTAATTCCTTCATTTTTTTATTTTTATGTCTTTTTTTAAATACATCGATAATGGTGAAGGTCCAACTAAGCTATTTATCGGAGGACTTCACGGTAATGAAGGTGTAACATCTTTAAAATTCATTAAAAGAATTAAAGATGAAAATTTATCAAATGGTCAGTTTTACTTTTATAATTTTGATAAAACTCCGTATATTTCAACTGTTGATAAGAAATATTATAAATCCGAAATAGGGCTGAAAGTTTTGGATTTGATTGAAGATTTACGTCCTGATTTTTACACGGAACTTCATTGTTATGACCTTAAGAATTATGATAAGTTAACTTCAATGGAGCGATATAAAAAAACAGGTATTCCACCTCTTATTAAATTGGGGAATCATGTTTTGGTCTCATCAGTATCTCCATTAATTAGGATGACTTACTTTTCAACAGAAACTGTGTGTAAAACATTGGAATTTCCTTGTTTTGAAAAATTAAACTCTGAATCTGTTGAAAAATATAATTTTAATAAAGATTTAGCTATTGAAACTTATGAAGAATTGCTTAATTTAATTTTAAGTTCTCCATCAAGGGAACACTTTGAAAAAGAAATGCTAAAAAAGCATGCTGATCAGGTTCATATGGCTATGAGATATGCAGAAAAAGTATTTGGTAAGGATTTCCCACCATATTAAGGAGATGAATTTAATGGATTTTAATAATTGTATGGTTGTTTTTTACATTACTCATAAATTCTATCGTGATGTTCAAATTAAGGGAGTATTGGATATGGATTATTTTGGAGAAGTAGAAGATCCGATACAATACTTTGATGAAAATAAGGAATTAACTTGGAAGATTCCACAAAATCCCTATCGTGCAGGAACAAAAGAATATGTTGCTTATCAAATGTTATGCAGAGAATTTGAACCTGATGAAGATTTTATATCATTTCTTTTGGATTGTGATGGCTTAGAATTTTATTATTCTGAATGGTATGATCTTGAAATTGAAGAATTGACCTGGGAATCAATTTAAATATTGTCGTATATCAACATTGTTTATATATTATTAGTAATATATTTTATTCGGTGATAATATGGCTAAATTTTGTAAAAATTGTGGAACCAAATTAGAAGAGGGTTCTGTTTTCTGTAATGAATGTGGAACTAAATCTGGTGAAAGTGGACCTTCAACTAATAGAAATTATAATAATTCTGCTAATGGTCCATTCAGTGAATATAAAATTGATATGATTCCTGGTGAAAAGGTTATTAGGAGTTCTCAGATTCATGTCGGATGTTTATATCTTCCGTTAATTGTTATTGGGATAGGAATTGCAATTTGGATTTTTGAAATGATATTGTCTGCTTCAGCAGGATTTTTCCCAGCTTTTGTTCTATTAGGTTTTATTAATGTCTTTACTGTAGTCGGTTTGATATGGTTCTTAATTAGATACTATGGTTATAAAAATAATGATTTAATTTTAACAAATAAAAGAGTATTTGGTAAATGTGGTTTAATTTCCACCACTCAAATGCAAAGCCCATTAAATAAAATTGACTCAGTATCATACAGTAATGGTTTAATTGGTAAAATTATAGGTTATGGAACTGTTGAAATTGCAACTACTTCTTCTCATTTTAAATTTAGGTATGTGCGTGATGGTCAAACATTCTATAATGATATTTTCAATCAGGTAGAAATATCTGAAAAAGAAAAAAGAATAGAAAATGCAGAAGCTATTGCTAATGCGATTAAAAATGAATAATATTTGAAGAAAATTTTCTTCTAACAACTTTTTTTATTTTAGAACCATGCATCAAGACTACCTTGAGATGAAGTCAAGTTTTTAAGTTTGTCTGATGCTTTGGATACGCGATCTTCGGAAAAACCATGTTCGTAACATAAAAATTCGATAATTTTATCTTTTTTAGGTTTTTCCCATTTGATTTTGTAATCTGTATTTACATTATGGTTTAAGAAAATTTCACGAACTTCATCCAAATCATGGGTTGATTCTTTTTGAAGTTCAGCTATTTTTTCTTTCAATTGTCCTTTATGGGCTAATTTAAGGGCAGTTTTAGCACCGACTCCTTTTAGACCAGCACAGAAATCAGTTCCAATCAAGATTCCCATATCGATTAATTCTTCTCTTGTTGTGTCTAATTCTCTTAAGACTTTATCTAATTGATAGTATTCTAGATTTCCAAGATTGGAATTAACTGCAAGGTTTCTAACAACTCTTTTAGCTCCGAACAATAGGCAATCGTAATCTTGTGATGCAACAGCATATGCGTCTCCATTCTGAACTAAATAAGCTGCTTGTGCTTCACCTTCACCTTTTGCATCAACATATGGAATTCCCATCAAGGTTAACAGTTTTTTAGAAGATTCAATGATTTCAGGTGATAATTTAGATGATCTCATCGCATATTTGCGTGCCTTCTCGGTATCACCTTTAGCTAATGCATCCTTATAGATTTTTTCAGCTTCATCTCTTACTTCTCTTCTTTTAGCTTGGGTTTCACTTTTAAGCTCTGGTGCTTTACCATCAAAGATATAAATAGGCTTAATGCCTTTTTCAACCATTGAAGAGTTTCTATATAATATTCCACTTAAATGTGATGTGATGTTTCCATTTTCATCTGTTAGTGGTCTTCCATCCCTTTGTCTAATTGTAGATAAGAATTGAAAAAGTGTGTTGAATGCATCTATTGATACGGTTCTTCCTTCTAAATCTTTAAAACTAATTGATTCAGGTTCAATTATATCTTTTAGTTTAACACCCATTCTTTCACCTTGATTATATTTCTGTAAAATAGCTGATTGGGAATACTTCCTTAATCCACATTAGGATTCTGTCCTGGTTAATGATGACATAATCTCTTGCGAGCATATCTTCATCAGTGCCAAATAATTCTTTTAAAGTCTCGTTAGGTTTTTCAATCCATATGTTCTTGATTTCTCTTCTGGATTCAATATGGTAATTCTTTAAGATTCTACCGATTGGTATGTCTGCTCTGATTAAATCAGCACAAACATCTTTTGTACATCTGGATAACGGAATGTGTGATATTGCATAAATTAAAGGTTTTCCGTCTCTGTGCATTATAACTTCACGGTAATTAATCTCTTCTCCTTCATCAACATTTACTAATTTTGCATGATCTTTATCTGCATCTTCGAAATGTTGGTCAAGAGTGGAAAGAGTAATCTTTCCATACAACACATCTAAAATTGCGGTAATTGACCCATCAGTTGTCATTAAAATCTTCTGGGTATTTGAGAAATTTCTACCATATTCCTTTTCAACTTGATTTATTTTATCAATAAGGCCTCTATTTGCTTCATTTTTTGGCTCAGACATTTTTTATCACTATAAATCTTTTGGATTTGTAATAACACCTTCAATTGCTGAAGCTGCAACTACTTTAGAATTAGATAAATATACTGAAGACTTAGGGTCACCCATTCTACCTTTAAAGTTTCTGTTTGTAGTTGAGATACATGATTCTCCTTCAGATAATACTCCCATATGTCCTCCAAGACATGGACCGCATCCAGGATTACAAATAATAGCTCCTGCATCTATGAATGTGTCAATGTATCCTAAATGCATTGCTTGTTTGTAGATTTCTCTTGAAGCTGGGAGAATGATTAATCTAATGTCCTCGTTAATTTTTTTACCTTCTAATATTTCTGCTGCATCTTTTAAATCAGAAAGTCTACCATTGGTACATGATCCGATTAAACATTGGTTTATAACAGTTCCATCAATTTCAGAAATTGCTTTTACATTGTCCACGTCATTTGGACATGCAATTTGTGGTTCCATATCTGTAATGTCAAAGTGCATTTCTTTTGAATAAACTGCATCTGCATCAGATTTTACAATATTTAATTCAGATTCTTTTTTGCCGGTTCTTTGGCAAATGTAATCAATAACTTCACGGTTAGGCTCCATTATACCATTTTTAGCACCCATTTCAATTGCCATATTACACATGGTTGCTCTTCCTTCAACTCCCATGTTTTCTATGGTCTCACCACAGAATTCTGCGGTTTTGTAGGTTGCACCTGCAATTCCTACTTCTCCAATGATGTTTAATATTACATCTTTTGGTGCAATATGTGGGTTTAATTCACCTTCAACTTCCATTTTGATAGCTTCAGGAACCATAAACCATGTTTTACCAGTTGCCCAAACCATTGCAAGGTCAGTTGCACCCATACCTGTTGAAAATGCTCCAAATGCACCATAAGTACATGTGTGTGAGTCAGCACCAACAACAACCATTCCAGGTTCAACTAATCCCATTTCAGGGACAACTTGGTGGCATATTCCTTCACCGTGAATGAAGTTTTTATTAATATTTTGAGTTTTAATAAATTCACGACAGACTTTTTGAAATTCTGCAGAACCGATTGTATTTGCAGGAATGTTATGATCAAATATAATAGCTATTTTTTCTGGATCCCATACCTTTTCAGCTACTTTTTCAAATGTTTTGATTGCTGGGGGGGATGTTCCATCATGGGACATTGCAAGATCAACTGGGATTTCAATGATTTCACCAGGAGTTACTTCATGGCCTGCTTTTGCAGATAATATTTTTTCAGTAATATTCATTGTAATCTATTCCTTTTTGCTGATTTTTTTAACAATTTCTTTGAATATTTTATCGTTGATGTATTTTCCTTCTTCTCTGGACTTTTTAACTTCTCTTACAATTTGGATAAGTTGATCATCACTTACATCAATGTCACATTCATTTAATTTAGCCCTTACTGCTCTGCATCCTGAATGCTTACCTAAAACAAGTTGTCTTTTTTGCCCAACTAATTCAGGAAGATACGGTTCATAACATAAAGGTTCTTCAATAACAGCATCAACGTGAATTCCAGATTCATGTCTGAATACATTGTTTCCAACAACAGGTTTGTTGTATGGGATTGGAAGTCCGCTAGCTTTTGATACGAGGTCGGATAATTCCTTAATGTATTTGGTTTTGAATCCGTAGTCTTTTCCATAAAGGATTCTTAATGCCATAATTAATTCTTCTAATGAAGCGTTACCTGCTCTTTCTCCAATACCGTTGACTGTTGTTGAAATACCTTTTGCACCTGCTAAGATACCGGTAATTGAGTTGATAACTGCAAGACCAAAGTCATTGTGACAGTGAAGCGCAAGGTTTACATCCAAATCTTTTACGAGTTCACGCACGAGGTAATCAATTCCTTGTGGTGTGATAGCACCAGTAGTGTCTGCAATGTGCACTCTATCTGCACCGCATTCTTCAGCTTTTGAATAGATTCTTTTTAAGAATTCAATATCTGTTCTTGTAGCATCTTCTGCTGAAAATGCAACATATAATCCATGATCCTTAGCATAATCAACAGCAGTTTCACATAAGTTGATTGCATCTTGACGTGTAATGTGCATTTTGTGGTCTAAATGAATGTCTGATGTTCCAACGAAAGTAATGATTCCGCCTACATCACAGTCAAGTGCTACATCAATATCTTCTTTTTTGGTTCTTGTTAATGCAATTACTGTAGCATCGAGACCTTCATTAGCAATAGCCTTTACGGTTTCCTTTTCCTTTTCAGAAACTATTGGGAAACCTGCTTCAATTTGGTGAATCTTAAATTGATCAAGTTTTCTTGCTATTTCCATTTTTTCATCAAAACTAAAACAAACTCCTGGAGTTTGTTCCCCATCTCTTAAGGTTGTATCGTAAATGAGTAAATCTTCAGGGAAATTTAACTCATTTTCTTTATTATAATGACTAATAAAATATTGCAATATCATCACTTCTTATAAAAATTAATTTGAATATAAATATATGTTAGTTAGTTATTATTTAAGTTTTCTAATAGTTCTAAATATGAAGTTCTTTCAAATCCATCAGTGATGCCTAATTTTTCAAATAATTCAAAAATAGCTTTTTGTGCATTTGAATAGTCTTTTCCATCTTCTAATCCGATTTCAATTTCCATATACGGGTCAAGACCTTCAATGTCATCTAATGATATTTCGAAGTTTTCATAAGTATAATATTGTCTGTTTTTCCTGACGGTTCTCACTTTCTTAAAACCGATTGCTTCAAATATGTCAGAACATTTCTCGGAGTCTGCAATACCCATTTCGATTTCTTTTCTTGTTTTTGATTCCTTATCTATTTTTGGACCTTTATAGGTTATAAAAATATTAACCTCATCATTTTCTTTAGTTGTTCTAATTCTTAGTGCTTCATCACTCTCAGCGAAATCAACAATAGGGCTATTAAAGTAGATGTCTTCTTGGAATTCTTTTTTACTTTTTGTTGCACCAATACTTTCTAGTCTTTTTTCCATCTCACCAAAACTTGCAATTTTAGCTTTTACTTCAACTTCTATCATTTTATCATCTAACTAATATGTTTTATTTTTAAGTTAATCTTTATAATCTAATATTTTTTTAAAAAAGTTACTGAAAATTAGTAACATTTATAAATAACTATTATCTTATTATTATTTTAAATTTTATATATAAATAAAATCTTATTTTCAAAATTAAAAAAATCATGATTTTTTTTAAATTTTCAATATATCATTTAAATAAACATACCTTTATATACTATTTAAAGTAAATAGTTTATTAGTAAAAATTTAACTAATTTTTTGTTTTCTTAAATTTTACTATTCTACTTTTAATAATTAAGGAGGTTTTAAATTGACCGATGTTGAAATAAAAATTGAAAACATTGTTGCTTCTGCAAGCATTGGTAAAGACATTGTTCTTACTGAAGTGTCTCAAGCTTTAGAAGGGGTTAATTTTAATCGTGAACAGTTTCCAGGATTAGTTTTTAAACTAAAAGATCCTAAAACAGCAGCATTAATATTTAGCTCTGGTAAGCTTGTGTGTACTGGAGCAAAATCTATAGATGATTCTAAATTGGCAATCAAAAAAACTGTAGATTTAATGAGGACTATTGATACTGAAATTCCTCATGAGTTTGAAATTAAAATTCAAAACATTGTGGCTTCTGCTAACTTAGAATCCACATTAAACTTAGAAGCCGTAGCTTTAGAACTCGAAGATACTGAATATGAACCGGAACAATTCCCTGGTTTAGTATACAGATTATCTGACCCTAAAGTGGTTTTATTATTATTTGGCTCAGGTAAAGTAGTATGTACCGGAGCTAAAACTAAAAGCGACGCTAAATTAGGTGTCGAAAGAGCTTACGATAGATTAAGTGAGCTAGATTTAATATAATTGGTGGTATTATTGATTAAACTTGTAGTATTTGACTTAGATAACGTTATTATTGATGGTGAAGCAATAGATGAGATAGGAAAATTAGCAAATGTTGAAGAAGACATAGCTGCAATTACTGAAAAAGCTATGCAAGGTGAAATTGACTTTGAGACTTCTATTAAAGACAGAGTTCAACTTCTTGAAGGTGTCGCAATCGAAGACATCGAAAAAGTTGCTGATGAGCTCTCTTTAATGCCTGGTGCTGAAGAAACTATCAAATCTTTAAAAGATAATGACGTAGATGTAGCTATCATTAGTGGTAGTTTTGATGCAGTGGCTGAAAAAATTAGTGAAAAACTTGGAGTAGACAAAGTTTACACTAATAGTTTCACAGTCGAAGATGGTAAATTAACTGGTGAAGTGACTGGTCCTTTAGTATCTGGTTCTAAATTAGATGTTTTAAACGGATTAGTTGAAGAAGCAGGAATTGCTTTAGATGAAGTAGTTGCTGTTGGAGATGGCGCTAACGACATTTCCATGATTGAATCAGCAGGTTACGGAATTGCATTCAACGCAAAAGATTCCGTAAAAGAAATTGCTGATGTTGTAATAGATGAAAAAGACTTAACTAAAGTCTCAGAAAAAATCCTTAATCAATTAACCACTGATGATGCTGAAACTGAAACTGTAGAAGAAAAAGCTGAAGAAGAAAACACTCTTCCAAAATCTGATTTTGTTCTCGCTGACACCATGGAAGGTGTTAAAAAACAAAAAGATGAAAAAGAAGCTGAAATCTCCAAAGTTGCTGATGAAAGAGAAAACTTCAACAAAATAGCTAAAGAACAACGTAAAATTAGAGATGAATTAAATGCATCTTTAAAAGAAAACTTAAACAAAGCTATTGAGTTCAGAAACGAACGTAATGAAATTAACAAAGCTGTTGAAGCTGCTAAAAAAGCTCGTAATGAAGCTAATAACAAAATTAAAAGTTTAGAATGGTCTTCTGGTAAACGCGATAAAATTAAAATAGTAAATGAAATCAAAAAAATTGATAAAATCATTGAAACTCGTGTTTTAGACATTAAAAAAGAAAATCAGCTTGTTAAAAATGCAAACGATCTCAGAAAACAATTAATGAAAATTCATGAAGATGAATCTATTCAAGGTGAATCTCAAGAACTCAAAAAATTATCTGAAGAAGAACACGAAAAAGTTATCACTCTTTCCGAAAAAGCTCAAGCAGCTCACGAAGAAATGCTTGTTTACTTCAGAAAAACTGATGATATCAGAACCGCAGCTGATGAAGCACACAAAAAATTCATCGAAGCACGTAAAAATGCATCTGCTAAACATGAAGAATTTAAAGCTATCTTAAGTGATATTCATGTAATCAACAAAAAATTAGGTTCCAACAGACCTAAGAAAAAAAGATCTGATAACAAACCTTCTAACGGACCTACCAGAAACCGTGAAGAAAAAGAAAGAGCTGAAGAAATCTTCGCTAAATTTAAACAAGGTGGAAAAGTATCTACCGAAGAGATTTTACTCTTACAAAAATACAACATAGGTTAAGCATTTAACCTATTCTTTTTTTATTTTTTTCAGGTCTTAACATGGCAGAAGAAAAAATCGAAACTTGTTTTATTTGTGGTAAAAAATTTGATATGAATAAGGCCGAACTTGGATACTACCGTAATGGAAAATATCCGATTTGTGATTTTTGTGCTGATTTTTACCGTTTTTATAATGAAGAATTATAATTTTTTTTTAATTTTTTAATCTCAACTTTTTTTCAAAATATTTTTATATAATGTCTTAGTTTATATTATATTCAGTATTATTTTTTTTAAACTGTGAGGGTAGTATAAAATGCATGAAGTAATTGTATGTGAAAAGCCAACGTCTGCTGAGAAAATTGCAAAAGCACTTTCTCCAAGTGCAAAAAAGAAAGTATATAATAAAAAAGTAAAATATTGGGAACTTAAAAAGGATTCAAAGGATATCACTGTTGTATCTGCTGTTGGACACCTTTATTCACTTACTCCTAATAATCCTAAAGATAAGGTCTACTTTGATCTTCACTGGGCTCCTGCTTATGAAGTTAATAAAAAAGGCAGTGGATTTACTAAAGATTATGTAAGAGCTATTAAAAAACTCGGAAAGAATGCAGATTCCTATATTCATGCTTGCGATTACGATACTGAAGGAACTTTAATTGGTTATAATGTATTAAAATACGCTTGCGGTCAAGAAAATTTAAGCAAAGTTTCTCGTATGAAATTTTCCACTTTAACTAAAAAGGATTTGCTTGAGGCTTATGACAATAGAATAGAATTGGACATGAATCAGGTTGATACTGGTATTGCAAGGCATGTCTTGGATTATTATTTTGGTGTAAACATTTCCAAAGCATTAATGAAATCTGTAAGCAATGCTAAACACAGATTTTTAAAATTATCTGCAGGACGTGTTCAAACACCTACTTTATCCATTTTAGTCGAAAGGGAAAAAGAAATCAAAGATTTTATTCCTGAACCTTACTGGCTAATCAAAGCTATTGTTGAAGGTGACATTGAAGTAAATCATGTTGACGGCAAAATATTTGATAAGGCTAGAGCTGAAGAGATCATGACTAAATGTCAAGGAAAAGATGCTGTAGTTGATAATATTAAATTGTCTGAATCCACAACCAAGCCTCCAGTACCATTCAACTTAGGTGGTCTTCAGTCTGAGGCATATAATGTCTTTGGTTTTTCACCTAAAAAGACACAGACAATTGCTCAAAACCTTTATACTTCAGGATATACATCTTACCCTCGTACATCTTCACAAAAATTGCCTGAAAGTCTTGATTTCAAATCAATTTTCGGTCAATTGAGTCATGATGGAGAGTTTAAAAAACATATTAATCAGCTTCCATCCAAATTAAAACCTAACAATGGTAAAAAAGATGATGCAGCTCATCCTGCAATCCACCCAACCGGAATATTGCCTCAAGGTTTGTCTAAAGATGATAAAAAGATTTATGAACTCATCGTTTATAGATTTATTTCAGTTTTCTTTGAAGCTGCTAAATTCGAAACCATGAGTACTACTTTGGACATTGAAGGTGAAAAATTCCGTTTCAAACGCAGAAGAGTTACTCATAAAGGATGGATGGAACATTATCCATTTAGAAAAATTGATGATGAAGCTTTTCCTGATGTTAAGGAAGGAGACTTGATGAAAGTCTTGGAGTTAATTTCCGATGAAAAAGAAACCAAACCTCCTGCAAGATACAATCAGGCTTCACTTATCAAGGAACTTGAAAAAAGGGAACTTGGTACTAAAGCAACTCGTGCGGATATTATTGATAAGTTATATGACCGTAAATACATAACTGGTACTCAGCAAATTGAAGTAAATCAGTTAGGGGAAAATATGGTCGATACATTGAGTACATATTGTAATAATTTAACTTCAGAGGAACTTACTCGTGACTTGCAGCTTAAACTTGATGGAATAAGCAACAATAAGTCAACTCGTGTTGAAATCATCGATGAAGGTGAAAAGGAAGTTAAGGTTATTTTGGATGATATTACTAAAAACTCAAAAGAAATAGGTACTAAACTGTATGAATCATATCAGGAAAGTAATATTGTTGGGACTTGTCCTGCCTGTGGTGGAAATCTTGTAAAAAGATATTCTCCGAAAACTAAAAGTTCATTTGTCGGTTGTGCTAACTATCCTGACTGTACTACTAGTTATTCAATTCCAAAGGGAACTAATTTCCTTAAGAAAACCTGTGAAAAATGTGGCCTTCCAATCATATCATTTGGTAAACCTCGCCAACGTGCATGTTTGGATCCAAATTGTGGGAAAGATAAAACCAAGATTCATAAGCCTACTGAAGTTGGAAAATGTCCTGAATGTGGTAAACCTCTTTTAAAACGTTCTGGACGTTATGGCGAATTCATCGGTTGTAAGGGTTTTCCGAAATGCAGGTTTACATGTTCTGTTGATGAACTTCAAAGTAAACTAAAATAACTTTTTAAGTTTACTTTATTTTTAATCAATTTACATTGTCATCATATTTTTTGATGATGTTTTTTACTATTTTTAGAATTATTCTTTATTTTTTTAACAATTTTTTAAATTATAATCATTTTTGTTAACATTTATGATATGCATAATGCTTAATAATGTTGAAAAATAAACATATAATCTAATAAAAATATTTTTTCTATATTTTTATTTTGTATTAAATTTACTTTAATAATTATTATCATTGTTTTGAAATTCGAAACAATATTATGAAAACGAAAACGAGGAATTCGATGAATAAAGAAACAAAAATGACAATAGTCAAATCAGTTTTTATTATTTTAATTTTGCTCGCAGTTGTTTTTGCTTTAAAAATGCCTGCTGCAGATTTACCATTAATTACTGATGAGGCTAAAGGAGAATATGTTGATTCTTCTGGTCTTCCTTATTTCAGTGAAATGGATTCATATTATAACTTAAGGTTGACTGAAGATTATGTTGATCATGGTTATGTTGGTGATCAGATAATTAATGTTAGTGCGTGGGATATGCATAGATATGCTCCTACAGGTAATGAGATTAACTATGAACTGGGAATTGTATATGTAACTTCATTCCTGCACGATGTCTTTGGAGGAGATCATACAGTTAGAGAAGTTGCATTCTGGACCGGTGCAATCATATCAACTCTTGCAGTAATTCCAGCATATATTTTCTCAAGAAGATTAACAAATACATATGGTGCGATTGTTGCAACTTTGATTATAGCTCTTGCTCCAAACTACTTTGCGCACACTTTCCCAGGATTTTTCGATACAGATATGTTCTATTACATATTTTCACTGTTCTTTATATTCTTCTTCATAGAATGTATAAGGGCGGAAGACATCAAGTATAAAGTTCTATTTGCAATTTTATCTATTGTATCAATTGGTCTATTCTCTCAATCATGGACAGGTTACATATTTTATGTAGGTCTTATGGGAATATTCTCAGTTGTCTATCTAATTGCTTGCTATTACTTTAATGTTGGTGAAGATGACTCTTCACAATATCCAAGTAAATGGGAATGGTTTATCCATCAAGATGCTTTGAAATCCATTGTACTTTTAGGAGTTATAGGATTTATAGGTCTTGCGATATTCAAAGGTTTAGATGGTGTAACTGGATTATTTGGAAGTTTACTTTCATTACTTTCATTGCAATCTGCATCCAGAACTATTTCTGGTTTCCCTAACGTACTCGTATCTGTTGCTGAGATGCAAATTCCATCCATGCTTGGAAGCGGTATGAACTCATTATTCCTAGCTAACACTAATGGTGCTGTAAACGGTATTGGTGGTATTGGTGTTTTATTTGCTGGTTTAACTGTTGCATACTTGTTCGTAAGAAACATATTAAGACTCAGAGGAGATTCAGTCAAAACAGATTCAAATGCTAAACCACACAAATCTGAAAGATTGTCATCATCTAAAAGACTTGACAATACCCGTAAACTTAAAATTGATTTGAGCAAATATAATTTAGAATTTGTATCTGATGTATTGTCTGATAACAAATTAACACTCTTATACGGTACTTTGTTTGTTGTATGGCTTATTGTAACTGCTCTTGCTGTAACTAGAGGTTCAAGATTCATTACTACAATTGTATTGCCGTTTGCTCTTTTAACCGGTATCTTTGTAGGTATCGTAATGGAGTATATCAGAAATAAAATCACAGATGATAGAATATTGTTAGCTATCACTGCAATTGCAGCTATCTTTGTTGCAGTTCCAATCGCTACTATAAACACTGTTCTTGGAATTTTAGCATTTGTAATAATTGTTGCAGCTGGTGCGGCAGCTATTTATGTGCTCAAACCTAAAGCAACATCTGGTAGGGCAATTCCACTTAAAAAACAAATTGCAATTGCAGCGATTTTACTCGCTTTAGTAACTCCATGTGTTTGTGGAGCTTACTTGACTTCAGAAACTGTTGTTCCAGGTACAAGCGATTCAATGTGGAATGCAATGACTTGGGTAAATGAAACTCAAAGTAATGATACTGTATTGACATCCTGGTGGGACTTCGGTTACCTCTTTGAGATTGCTGCTGATAAACAAGTAACATTCGATGGAGGTTCACAGTCTGGTGACCGTGCATTCTGGCTTGGTAAGGCAATGACAACAGATGATTTGGAATTGTCTGCAGGAATATTTAGAATGCTTGATACAACTGGTGAAAAGGCTGTTGATTCATTAGTGAACATCACAGGTGATACTGGTAAATCAACTGATATCTTAATTGATATTTTACCAATGAAATCTGCTGATGCTCAAAAAACATTACAAAGCAAGTACCATTTAACTTCTGCTCAGGCAAAAGAGGTTGTTAGCTATACACACCCTAAAAACCCACGTCCGGTAATATTTGTTGCATCTTCCGATATGCTTCAAAAAGCTGGCTGGTGGAGTTACTTCGGTGCATGGAACTTCACAAATCAAAGTTCTGTAAACTACAACTATTATATTCCAACTGAACAGGTAAAAGTAAATCCTGGTTCAACCGGTAAATTGTCCTTGCTTGATGATCAAGGTATGACTATAAATGCAGTTATCCAAAGAGGTTCAGGAAACAACTCAACTACTGCATATACTGAAGCAGTATATACAGACAGTGGAGAACAAATAATGGTTAACAACACTACATATAATCCATTGAATATTTCAAACTTAATTGTTATTGAAGATGGATATGTAATGAAAAACCAAACTGTCGGACATGTAAAAGATGCAAACTACACCCTTTTATTAATAGGTGAAAAGAATCAGTACACTCCAATCTTAATGAGTAATGAACTAGCAGACTCAATGTTTACTAAATTATACTTGTATGGTGGAGCAGGTCAAGACATCTTTGAAAACGTCCACACTGAAAATGGAGTAATGCTGTTTAAAGTAAACTTTGATAAAACTACTGCCGGAGCTTAACTGGCAGTTATTGGATTAGGATTTTTCCTAATCTTATTTTTTTATTATAATTAAATATGGTGATTTAATGGGGATAGAGGAGAAAATAAAAGATATTGAAGATGAAATACAAAAGACACCATATAATAAAGCTACTTCACATCATATCGGTAAGCTTAAAGCTAAATTATCAAAATTAAAAGAAGAATCATTACAAAGAAGTAGTGGTGGCCATAAAGGTCAAGGATTTCATGTTAAAAAAACTGGAGATGCAACAGTTGTGCTTGTTGGATTTCCGTCTGTTGGTAAATCTACTCTCTTAAATGAAATTACTAACGCTGAAAGTAAAGTTGGAGCTTACCAATTCACAACATTAGATATTGTTCCTGGTGTAATGGAACATAAAAATGCTAAAATACAAGTATTTGATATTCCTGGTATTATTACAGGGGCAAGTAGTGGTAAAGGAAGAGGTAAAGAAATTTTATCCGTTGCTAGAACTGCAGATTTAATTTTAATTGTTTTAGATACTTTAAATCCACAACACTTGGATGTAATCTTAAATGAATTAAGAAATATTGGTATCAGACCTAATGAAAAAGAGCCTGATGTAACTGTTAAAAGAAAAAAGCTTGGTGGTATTCACATTTCATCAACTTGCCCACTTACTCATTTGGATGAAAAAATCATTAGATCAATCATTAATGAGTATGGTATGCATAATGCAGACATACTTTTCCGTGATGATGTAACTATGGATCAATTTATTGATGTTCTTGATAGAAATAAATCATATGTTCCAATGAAAATCTTATTAAATAAGGTTGATCTTGTAGATGATGCATACCTTGAAGAACTCAAGAAATACATTCCAGAATTCATTCCAATTTCTGCTGACAAGAAAACTAATATCGATGAGTTAAAGGATATTATTTTTGATAATCTTAACTTGGTTAGGGTTTATTTAAAACCGCAAGGTAGAAAAGCAGACATGAATGATCCTTTGGTTATTAAGAAGGGTACTACTGTAATTGGTGCATGCCGTAAACTTCACCGTGAGTTTGTGAAAAATTTCCGTCATGCTAAGGTTTGGGGAACATCAGTTAAATTCCCAGGTCAGAAAGTAGGTCCTGATCATGTACTTGACGATGAAGATGTTTTAAGAATTATTCTTAAAAAATAATTCTTCTTTTTTTTGATATTATGAATAATACTATTTTTATAACTGGTACTCCATGTACTGGTAAAACAACTATTAGTGAAGTATTGTCTTCTAAATTGAATTGTAAATTAATTAAAATCAATGATTTAGCTATTGAAAATGATTTTGTTTTAGGAATTGATGATAAGAAAGGATATAAAATCATTGATATTGATGCGCTTGATGAAAAAGTTTCAGAGATTATTTCAAAAAGTGATGAGTTAATCATATTTGAAGGTCATTTGGCTCATTTATGTTCTGGGGCGGATAAGGTAATAGTTTTGAGAGTAAATCCAAATATTCTACGTCCAAGACTTGAAGCCCGTAATTACTCTGAAAGCAAGATTCGTGAAAACTTGGAAGCTGAAGCAATGGGAGTATGTACTGCGGAAGCTTTTGATGAGTATGGTGACAAGATTTCTGAAATTGATGTTAGTAAATTATCAATTGAAGAAGCAGTTAATGTAATTTCATATGTTATTGAAGATAAACTAGATTTTCCAGTTGGTGAGGTTGACTTCATGGATTGGTTAATTTCTAATTTTTAACTATTTTTCAATGTATTTTGTTCAATATGGATTAATAATCTTAAATTAGTTTAATTTTATTAATTTTATATTGTTCTGTTTATTTTATTTTAATTATAATTTATTTTATATTTTAGCTATTTTTAAATAATTTTATTTCTCATTATTGAAATTTAAGATAATATATTCTTGAAAATTTTTTGTTTAAATAGAAAATTTTATATAGTGTTTGTGTTTGCTCATTTTGAGATATGCTAAATTTCAAGTTTTTATTAACTATTTTATTTTTTTTATTACTTTGATTTTTTAGAATTATTTGTGGAATTATTTGATAATTTTATAATTTATTTTTGTTTTAATCAAATATTATTTTAATTAATTAGTTATAAATTATTAATTTACTATTATTATGATTATTTATTTTTATTTTTATTTTTTATTTATTTTTGCAATATTTTTTAATTGATTTTGTTAGTATAATTTCTGTATCTATAAGATGTGCTATGTGTTTATGGCGATGGTCTAAGTTTATTGCATTGAGCAATGTTAACTATGATGACTGCTTTTCCACATGTAGCTATAATTTATCATGTTTATTAGATTATTAATGAATGTGCTTGTGAGTACCTGAGTTTTTTTCGGGTATGATGTACGTTTTGTAGATGTGGTGAAATTTGATTATAGAAACTT